>NZ_BAAILO010000349.1:0-13868 GCF_054589115.1 Cupriavidus sp. 8B
CGGGTCGCCTTCTTTGCCTACTTTCTTGGCGAGACAAGAAAGTAGGTCGCCTCCCCGCAGGGGAGGTGAAACTGCCTTTGACTTTAAGCTTTTGACCTTTTGGCCTTTTGACCTTTTGACGTTAAAGCAGTTGAATTTGCAGTGAAGCAGCGCAGATGGTGAACAAGTAAGCGTTCGAGGGCCAATGCCCGCCCTCTCCCCGGCCCCACTTGACACGGTGCTCTCCCACTACGTGGAAGGGGGGAGCGAACAATCGAAGAATGAAGCGCGGCGGCACGTGCTGCCGCCCATGACCAAACAAGACATCGTCAGGACCGAGACAATGGCGAGTACAAGCTCCTTACCCACCACCCCGGCGGCGCCGGCCGACCTGCCAAAGGTCCGGCTCGACTGGACCCCGCTGGCGCTGGCCCCGCTGCTGATGCTGCTGGCCTATCCCCTGATCGGCAGCGGCTCGACCTGGCTCACCCTGACCATCGCCGGCCTTGCCATGGGCATGATCGTGTTCGTGGTGTCGTCGGGCCTGACGCTGGTATTCGGCCTGATGGACGTGCTCAACTTTGGGCACGGCGCGTTTATCGCGCTGGGGGCCTATGTGGCGGCATCCGTGCTGCTGCCGCTGGGCGCCTGGGTGGAGGCCGACAGCCTGTGGCTCAACCTGGCGGTGTTCGGCCTTGCCATCCTGGCGGCGATGGTGGCGGCGGGCGCCATCGGCTTCCTGTTCGAGCGCATCGTGGTGCGCCCGGTCTACGGCCAGCACCTGAAGCAGATCCTGATCACCATGGGCGGCATGATCGTGGCCGAGCAGCTGATCAAGGCGATCTGGGGAGCGGAGACCATTGCGCTGCAGGTGCCCACGACCTTCCGCGGCGCGGTGCTGCTGGGCGACGCGGCCATCGAGAAATACCGGCTCATCGCCGTGGTGCTCGGGCTGGTGATCTTCATCTCCATGGTGCTGGTGCTCAACCGCACGCGCATCGGCCTGTTGATCCGCGCCGGCGTGGAGAACCGCGAGATGGTGGAGTCGCTCGGCTACCGCATCCGGCTCTTGTTCATCGGCGTGTTCGTGGTGGGGGCAGGGCTTGCCGGCATGGGCGGCGTGCTGTGGGGGCTGTACCAGCAGAACATCACCGCGTCGATCGGTGCCCAGGTCAATGTGCTGATCTTCATCGTGATCATCATCGGCGGGCTCGGCTCCACCACCGGCTGCTTTGTCGGTGCCTTGCTGGTGGGCCTGATGGCTAACTACACCGGCTTCCTGTTCCCCAAGGTAGCGCTGTTCTCGAACATCCTGCTGATGGTGATGATCCTGCTGTGGCGTCCGCAGGGCCTTTACCCGGTAGCCAAGCGCTGAGCGCCGAGGAAAACCATGACCCGACTGCTTTCCGGCGACCTGCCAAGAAGCCGCGTGCTGACCGTGATCCTGTTGGCCATGCTGCTGGCGCTGGCGTGCGCGCCCTTCCTGTTTCCCGGCGCGCGCGCGCTCAATATGGCCGCCAAGATCTGCATCTTCGTGGTGCTGGTGGCCAGCTACGACTTGTTGCTCGGCTATACCGGCATCGTCTCCTTTGCCCACACCATGTTCTTCGGCATCGGCGGCTATGGCGTGGCGATTGCCATGTCGCGGCTGGAGCCGGGGTGGGGCGCGCTGGCGCTCGGCACGCTGGGCGCGCTGCTGGTGTCGATGCTGCTGGCCTTCCTGATCGGGCTGTTCTCGCTGCGGGTCCGGGCGATCTTCTTTGCCATGATCACGCTGGCGGTGGCCACCGCCTTTGCCACGCTGGTGTCGCAGCTCTCCGAGTGGACCGGCGGCGAGGATGGCATCAGCTTCAAGGTGCCGGAAGTCTTCACCCCGGGCTTTTCGCTGGGCGACGCCGAGTGGCTTGGCGTGCCGCTCAACGGCAAGCTGTTTTCCTATTACTTTGTGTTTGCCAGCGCGCTGCTGCTGTTCCTGCTGCTGTTGCGCGTGGTGAATTCGCCGTTCGGCCGGGTGCTGCAGGCGATCCGCGAGAACGATTTCCGAGCCGAGGCCATCGGCTACCGCACCGTGGTGTACCGTACCGTGTCCACCGTGCTGTCGGCCGGGTTTGCCACGCTGGCCGGGGTGCTGATGGCGCTCTGGCTGCGCTACAACGGCCCGGACACCTCGTTGTCCTTCGAGATCATGGTCGACATCCTTCTGATCGTGGTGATTGGCGGCATGGGCACGCTGTACGGCGCGTTGATCGGCACCACGCTGTTCCTGGTGGCGCAGACCTACCTGCAGGACGTGATGAAGCTGGCGAGCGATGCCACCGCGGCGATCCCGCTGCTGTCTGGGCTGCTGCATCCGGACCGCTGGCTGCTGTGGCTCGGCCTGCTGTTTATCCTCAGCGTGTATTACTTCCCGCAAGGCATCGTCGGCCGGCTGCGTGGCGATCGCTCGGAGCACGAGGTGGCGTCATAGGGCGCTAGCACCAGGCAGCAAGCGGCATGCAGCCACAAGAACGATCAAAAGCGCTATAACAAGAACATCCACAATCGGAGATTCCCGACCATGTACGTAGTCGACTGGCTGCACAAGAATGCCCTGCATACGCCGGACAAGGTCGCGCTGGTCGACGTGGAGAGCGGCCGCACGGTGACCTACCGGCAGTTCGACGAGCGCGCCAGCCGCTTCGCGCAATACCTGAGCGAGCGCCTGCGGCTGGCTCCCGGGGCCCGCGTGGCCGTGCTGGCCCACAACAGCTCGGACTATTTCGAGATGCTCTATGGCTGCGCCAAGGCCGGCATGGTGATGGTCTGCCTGAACTGGCGGCTGCCGGCGGCGGAACTGCTGCCGATCCTGCGCGACTGCTCGCCCGATGTCCTGGTGGCCGGCGACGGCTTTCTCGCAACCGCAGCCGCGCTTGCCGACGCCTTGCCGCTGCGCGCGGTATTGCACCTGGCCGACGACGAGAGCGCGGACGTGCCCGGCGGCTGGACCGAGTACGAAGCGATGCTGGCGGGCAGTTCCGGCCGCGTCATCGAGATGCCGTGCCGCGACGAGCACGAAGTCTGGCACCTGCTTTATACCTCGGGCACCACGGGACGGCCCAAGGGCGTGATCCAGACCTACGGCATGGTCTTCTTCAATGCCGTCAACGCCATGCTGGCCAACAAGATCACGCGCGACGACGTGTTCCTGAACGTGCTGCCGTTCTTCCATACCGGCGGGCTGAACCTGTATGCCAATCCCGTGCTGCATGCCGGCGGCACGGTGCATATCATGCGGCAGTTCGACCCCGAGGTGACGCTGCGCAAGCTTGATGCCAGCGCCGGGGAGGGCATCACCATGTTCTTCGCCGTGCCCGCGGTCTACCTGTTCCTGAGCCAGCATGCCGGCTTCGCGGCGGCGGATTTTTCCCGCGTGCGCAATATGGCCGCGGGCGGTTCCGCGGTGCCGCGGCCGCTGCTGGAGGCCTACCTGGCCAAGGGCGCGACGATCTGCTTCGGCTTTGGCATGACCGAGACCGGGCCAACCGTGTTCGTGTGCGACGAGGCCACGGCGCGCCGCAAGATCGGCACTATCGGCAAGCCGGTCGGCTCCATGCTGACACGGGTGGTGGATCCGCAGGGCCGCGACGTGGCGCCCGGCGAGCGCGGCGAGTTGCTGATCAAGGGGCCGGGCGTCACGCCTGGCTACTGGAACCTGCCGGAGGCGACCGATGCCGCCATCCATGGCGGCTGGCTGTACTCCGGCGATATCGCCTACATGGACGAGGAGGGCGATTACTACATCGTCGACCGCGCCAAGGACATGTTTATTTCGGGCGGCGAGAACGTCTACCCGGCCGAAGTGGAGAATGTGCTGTTCCAGCTTGCTGCGGTATCCGAGGCCGCAGTCATCGGCGTGCCGGACGCGCGCTGGGGCGAGGTCGGCATGGCGCTGGTGGTGGCAAAGCCCGGCATGGCGCTCGATGCCGAAGGCGTGCTCGCGCATTGCCGCGCCGCGCTGGCAAGCTACAAGGTGCCGCGCCACGTGCGGATGATCGAGGCGCTGCCGCGCACGCCGTCCGGCAAGGTGGAAAAGCACAAGCTGCGTGCACGCTTCCAGTCGCAGTGAAGGCGGTGCGCAGTGTGATGTCATGCAGTGGCAGTCTCGTGAATTTCTCGTATCCGTATTGCGTTCCGATAGATCCAGCATGCCAATCCAGCATGCAATAAAGGGGGCACAACATGCTGCGCGGACTTGCAGGACATAGCGGTTTGACCCTATACGGCGCGCGCCTGGCGCTGGCAGGGGCGGCAGGCTTGCTGCTGGCGGCGTGCGGCTCGGGCGATAACAACGCCAGCAGCGGCAACACCAATCCCAATACCAAGCCGGCGAACATCGGCACGGTCACGATCAAGAACTACGACGGCAACACCGACGACCTGCTCACCGCGGGCCTCGGCAAGGACGGCCTGGGCTCCGCCACCCAGCCGCTGCCGCTGAACCCGGCCGCGCCCACGGCGGCCGAGTTGCGCCGGTACGCCATCTACACCAACTACCGCGCGCTGGTGGATACTACGGCAGGCGGTGGCTACGGCTCGCTGTACGGCCCCAATGTGGACGCGCAAGGCAACATCACGACGGGGCAGGGCAAGGTCGCCGGGCGCGAGTACCTGGCCTTCTCCGACGATGGCAGCGGCCAGCAGAACGTGACCATGCTGGTGCAGATTCCCGACAGCTTCAATGTGGCCAAGCCGTGCCTGATCACCGCCACATCGTCCGGCTCGCGCGGCGTCTATGGGGCGATCTCCACCGGCGAGTGGGCGCTCAAGCGCGGCTGCGCCGTCGCCTACACGGACAAGGGCACCGGCGCCGCGCCGCACGACCTGGATACCGACACCGTTGCGCTGATCGACGGCACGCGCGCCAGCCGCGCCGCGGCCGGCACCAATGCGCAGTTTGCCGCCCCGTTTCCCAACACCAGCCTGGCCGCGTTCAATGCGCTGGCGCCGCACCGCCTGGCGTTCAAGCACGCGCACTCCCAGCGCAACCCCGAGAAGGATTGGGGCACGTTCACGTTGCAGGCCGCCGACTTCGCCATCTGGGCCATCAACGACCGCTTCGGCAACGTGGCCACGGATGGCACGCGCCAGCGCAGCCTGGGCCCGGACAAGGTCGTGGTGATCGCTTCCAGCGTTTCCAACGGCGGCGGCGCGGCCATTGCCGCGGCGGAGCAGGACACCCAGGGGCTGATCGACGGCGTGGCGGTGGGCGAGCCGAACCTCAACCTGCCTGGCAACACGGGCGTCACCGTTACGCGCGGCGGCGTGCCGGTCAGCAAATCCGGGCGCCCGCTGTATGACTACACCACCACGGCCAACCTGCTGCAGCTCTGCACCTCGCAGGCGACCGCGCTGGTGAACGCGCCGGGAGTGGCGCTGTACGCGCTGCCGACCGTCGGGCTGGCCCAGCCTGCGCTCAACCGTTGCCAGTCGCTGGCCAACGCGGGCCTGGTGACCGGGCCGGATGCCGCCACCCAGGCCGCCAGCGCGTTGCAGGCGCTGCACGCATTTGGCTGGGAGCCCGAGTCCGACGCGCTTCATCCCTCGCTGGCCCTGTTCGAGGTGGCCAACGCGGTCTCGGTGACCTTCGCCAACGCGCTCGCGCGTGCTGCCGTGGCGGATCGCCTGTGCGGCTTCAGCTTTGCCGCTACGGGCACGGCAGTGCTGACGCCGGCGGCGATTCCGCCAGCCACGCTCAATGTGCTGTACGCCACGGGTAACGGCGTGCCGCCGGCGGCCGGCGTGCAACTGATCAACGATAACAATCCCGGCGGCCCGCTGCGCGACATCTACTCCCAATCGCCGAGCAACAATGTGGCTGATGCCAACTTCGACGGCGCCCGCTGCCTGCGCGGGCTGCTGACGGGCACCGGCGCGCAGGGCCAGGCGCTGCAAGCGGGCCTGGCCCAGACGCTGCGCTCGGGCAACCTGCACGGCAAGCCGGCCATCATCGTGCATGGCCGCAGCGATGCGCTGCTGCCGGTCAACCATACGTCGCGGCCGTATCTGGGCTATAACCGGCTCCAGGAGGGCGGCGCCAGCAAGCTCTCCTACGTCGAAGTCACCAACGGCCAGCACTTCGATAGTTTCATCGGCGCGGTAGCGGGCTACGACAATCGCTTTATCCCGCTCCACGTCTACCTGAACCGGGCGCTCGACGCGGTCTACGACAACCTGACCACCGGCCGCGCGCTGCCACCTTCGCAGGTGGTGCGCACGGTCGCGCGCGGCGGCACCGCGTCGCCGGCACCCGCCATCCTGCCCGCCAATTTGCCGCCGTTTGCCGCCACCCCGGCCGATGCGGACCGGATCACGGTCAACGGCAGCACCGTAGAGGTACCCAACTGATGAAGGCATCCCGCCCACGCGTCCTGACGCAAGAAGATTTCGACCGCTTCGCCTCAATCTCGCGCGATGACAACCCCATCCACTGCGATCCGGCGTTCGCCAGCACGACGCATTTCGGCGCCACGGTCGCGCATGGCATGTTCCTGTTCTCGCTGCTGTGCGCGCAGATGCAGCGCAGCACCCCCCGGCCGGTGCTGCCGATCGCGCAGACGCTGATGTTCCCGCGGCCCACCTTCGTCGGCGACGGCGTGGCCGCCGTGCTGGTGTTGAACGAAACGCCCGGCCGCGACCGGATCGCGCTGGACACCTCGATCCGCTGCGTGCAGCGCGGCCGCAACCGCACACCCGCGACGGATGAGCAGATTACGGCACAAGGGGATGCGGTGCTGCTGGTCGACGCCAGCGCGGAATCGCTGGCCGAGGCGCAGCGCCAGGATGCCGACGAGGTTGGGCACTCCGCCGGGCACCTCGTGGCGCAGCCGGCCGGCGAGCGTACGCTCTATCACCTGAGCGTGGGCCAGGAGGCTTCGGCGATACGCAGCTTTAGTGCGGGTGATATCGATGAATACGTGGCGTTGACCGATGATGGCAGTGCCCTCTATACCGACCCGGTGTTTGCCCACAGCCGCGGCTTCGAGGGCACCATCGTGCCGCTGCCGTTGCTGGCCGGCATGTTCTCGGACTTGCTGGGCACCCGCTTGCCGGGCCGCGGCACCGGCTGGATGAAGCAGTCGCTGCGGCTGCGCTCGCCGGCGCGGCTGGGCGAGCTGCTGACCGCTTCGGTGCGCATCGTGCGCCTGCGCCGCGACAAGGACCTGGTCAACCTGGCTACGGTGGTCACCGGCGACGATGGCCGCGTGGTGCTGGCCGGCGAGGCGCTGGTGCTGGTGCGCAACCTGGAGGACAAGCGGTCGCTGTCGGCCGCCTGAGGCTGCTGGGGTGGCCAAGCCGCAACGTATTGCCTGCGCCACATCAAGGGCCGTGCAGTCAGGCCTTGAAATGTAGGCGCAAAGCCTTATCTTTCGATCAGACACCAGTGTCCGGCCTGCGTTGCGGGATCGGCAGGTTGGGGCGTAAGCGCCCCGCCTTCCGCATCAGGACACTCATCCGAAAAAGAGAGCTCCTAAATGCGACTTGACAAACTGACTACCCGATTCCAGGAAGCGCTGGCTGATGCCCAGAGCCTGGCGATCGGCAACGACAACCAATACATCGACCCGCTTCACGTGCTGCGCGCCTTGCTGGCGCAGAACGACGGTGCCGCCCGCGCGCTGCTGGCGCGCGCCGGCGTCAACGTCGGCGGCCTGACCACCGCGCTGGATGCCGCCATCAAGCGCTTGCCGCAGGTGCAGGGCACCAGCGAGGTCCAGGTTGGGCGCGAACTCAGCGCACTGTTCAACGCCACCGAGAAAGAAGCCATCAAGCGCGGCGATCAGTTCATCGCCAGCGAGCTGTTCCTGCTTGCGGTGGCCGATGACAAGGGCGAGGCTGGCCGCATCGCGCGTGAAAACGGCCTCTCGCGCAAATCGCTCGAGACCGCCATCGAAGCCGTGCGCGGGGGCGATTCGGTCAACAGCGCCGACGCCGAAACCCAGCGCGAAGCGCTGAAGAAGTACACCGTGGATCTCACCGAGCGCGCCCGTATCGGCAAGCTCGATCCCGTGATCGGCCGCGACGACGAAATCCGCCGCACCATCCAGATCCTGCAGCGCCGCACCAAGAACAACCCCGTGCTGATCGGCGAGCCGGGCGTGGGCAAGACCGCCATCGTGGAAGGCCTGGCCCAGCGCATCGTCAATGGCGAGGTGCCGGAAAGCCTCAAGAGCAAGCGCGTGCTGGTGCTCGACATGGCCGGCCTGCTGGCTGGCGCCAAGTACCGCGGCGAGTTCGAGGAACGCCTCAAGGCCGTGCTGTCGGACATCGCCAAGGACGAGGGCCAGACCATCGTCTTTATCGATGAGCTGCACACCATGGTCGGCGCCGGCAAGGCCGAGGGCGCCATCGATGCCGGCAACATGCTCAAGCCCGCGCTCGCGCGCGGCGAGCTGCATTGCATCGGCGCGACCACGCTGGACGAATACCGCAAGTACATCGAGAAGGACGCCGCGCTGGAGCGCCGCTTCCAGAAGGTGCTGGTCGACGAGCCAAGCGTGGAGGCCACCATCGCCATCCTGCGCGGCCTGCAAGAGAAGTACGAGCTGCACCACGGCGTGGAGATCACCGACCCGGCCATCGTCGCCGCGGCGGAGCTGTCGCATCGCTATATCACCGACCGCTTCCTGCCCGACAAGGCTATCGACCTGATCGACGAAGCCGGTGCGCGCATCAAGATGGAAATCGACTCCAAGCCGGAGGTGATGGACAAGCTCGAGCGCCGCACCATCCAGCTCAAGATCGAGCGCGAGGCCGTCAAGCGGGAAACCGATGAAGCCTCGAAGAAGCGGCTTGAGCTGATCGAGCAGGAAATCGGCCGCCTGGAGAAGGAATACGCCGACCTCGAAGAGATCTGGAAGGCCGAGAAGGGCGCCGCCCAGGGCGCAGCCGCGCTCAAGGAAGAGATCGACAAGATCCGCCTGGAGATCACGCGCCTGCAGCGCGAAGGCAAGCTCGACAAGGTGGCGGAGCTGCAGTACGGCAAGCTGCCCGAGCTGGAAGGCAAGCTCAAGGCTGCCACGGTCGCCGAAGCCAGCGAGCAAAAGCAGCCCAACAAGCTGCTGCGCACGCAGGTGGGCGCCGAGGAAATCGCCGAAGTGGTGAGCCGCGCGACCGGCATTCCGGTGTCCCGGATGATGCAGGGCGAGCGCGAGAAGCTGATCCATATGGAGGACTACCTGCACCGCCGCGTGGTGGGCCAGGACGAGGCCGTGCGCCTGGTGTCGGACGCCATCCGCCGCTCGCGCGCCGGCCTGTCGGACGAGAACAAGCCCTACGGCTCGTTCCTGTTCCTCGGCCCAACCGGGGTGGGCAAGACCGAACTGTGCAAGGCGCTGGCCGAGTTCCTGTTCGATTCGCAGGACCACCTGATCCGCATCGACATGAGCGAATTCATGGAGAAGCACAGTGTGAGCCGTCTGATCGGCGCGCCGCCGGGATATGTGGGCTATGAAGAGGGCGGTTACCTGACCGAGGCCGTGCGCCGCAAGCCGTACAGCGTGATCCTGCTCGACGAAGTCGAGAAGGCCCACCCGGACGTCTTCAACGTGTTGCTGCAGGTGCTGGACGATGGCCGCCTGACCGACGGCCAGGGCCGCACGGTGGACTTCAAGAACACGGTGATCGTGATGACCTCCAACCTGGGCTCGCACATCATCCAGGCGATGTCCGGCGAGCCGCACGAGGCGGTCAAGGGCGCGGTATGGCAGGAAGTGAAGACGCATTTCCGGCCCGAGTTCCTGAACCGTATCGACGAGGTGGTGGTGTTCCATTCGCTCGACCAGCAGCATATCGAGTCGATCGCCCGCATCCAGCTGGAGCGGCTGACGGCACGGCTGGCGCGCATGGACATGACGCTGGAGGTGAGCGAGGCAGCGCTGGCCAAGATCGCCAGCGCTGGCTACGATCCGGTGTTCGGGGCGCGTCCGCTCAAGCGCGCGATCCAGCAGCAGATCGAGAACCCCGTGGCGCGCGCCATCCTGGAAGGCAAGTTCGCCGCCAAGGATGTGGTGCCGGTGGATTACCGGGACGGGGAGTACACCTTCGGTCCGAAGGTTCACTGAGGCAAGGCGTAACGCCTGGACACCCAGGCACCTGGACGCCAAAACGAAAAACCGCCCCTTTGCCGGGGCGGTTTTTCTTTGTAATCAACATTAATAAAATGCGGTCCGGACCGTTGCAATCGCGCCACCTTCGGGTCGCGCCTGCATCACATGCCTCTCGGAACCCCGAACCTTAGCGCCGATACGGGTAGGGGTGATGGTAGGCATACCAGTCGCGGCGGCCCCACCAGCGGCGTCCGTCCCAGTAGCGCTCACCGTGCCACCCGATCACCACCGCAGGCGCCACCACCACCGGCGGCCTATACCCGGGAGGCGGCCCATATACCGGAGCCGGCGCTGGATAGGCCACGGGCGGCGGGGGCGCAGGATAGGCCGGCGCCTGGTAAACGGGCGCCGGATACACAGGTGCCGGATACACGGGCGCCGGATAGGCCGGCGCCACCACCACCGGCGCAGGCACGCCGATATTCAGGTCCACATCGACGCGTGCCAATGCGCTCTGGGAGGCCGCCAAGGCGAATGCTCCCAGGCCCAGCGCGTAGAAGTAACCATGCTTCATGTCGATCCTCGTCTTGCAGTAGCAATAAGCTGACTCTAGCCAAGCCGCCGCGCTGCCGGGGATTACAACTGTAACGATATTTCACGGCGTGCCGGGCGCCAGGGGCATCAGGCATCAGGCAGAGCGCTCGTTCCTGAGGCGATACAGGGGCATCAGCTCCCTCACGCAAGCGTCCGACGCCGATTTGCTTTCCACCTTGATCGCGCGGGTCACGGCATCCTTGATCCGGCCCAGCCCACCTTGCTCAAGGAAGGCTTTCAATGCGGCGTTCTCCATGAACCGGTTGAATTCCAGCAGGTCGGCACCCGTAATGCCCGCCTCGGTCACTTCCTTGCCTGATAGCGCCGCGTCCTTGGTCTTGCGCCCGACCGGCGAGCCAAGCAAGCGCGCAAGCCGCATCGCCAGTCCGGCATCCTGGATCTCGGGTGCCAGGGCAGGCCGCACTACCGCCTCGACCACTTCGGGCGAGAGCTTCGCGCGGGCGCATTGCGTGTAGCGCTCTTTGGGGATGGGCCCGATTTTCGCCGGCAGCCTGGCAAAGGCCTGGTCCAGGCCAGCCGCGAGGATCGCGCCGATGTCAAACGCCCGGATCAGCGCCGTGACGGCTTCATCGTAAGTCGGGGGGAACAACTGAGGTGGCTCTGTCGCGCGCTCTTCGATGCTTAGCGTGGGCTGCTCGGCCAGGGGCCCCGCCCAACCCTCGTGGCTGTGGCCGAGTGCCAGCGCCAGTGCGACTGCCAGAAGTATCGCCGGCAAGCTTGCTGGCTTCCCGAGTGGTATTCGGGCGGCAACGCCATGTGGAACCTTGCCAAGGGAAACGGCAAGCCCTGGGTGAGCGCATCGGGGACATTCGTTCATGTTTTGCGCCGGCTCGTCTGGGTATCTCCTGCGGATTATGCCGGGATTCGGCGCGTTCAGTCCGCCCGTGCCACGCCGCAAAGCGCCATCAGGCCGCAGGTCCGGGCGCGCGTGGTATGGAAAACGTCGCGTCCAAGATGGACGGAGAAAACACTTCGCTCTACCGCACGGGCATACACGCCAGGAGCCGGGACAGCCGCCATCATCCCAGCCGGGACTGGCTCGGGGGATTCACAACGCAGCAGTGTGCACTTGCCTCATACTTTCACATGAGAAAAATAGCAAGGCATACGGGCGGATGATGTGGTAGGTGTTCTTATCGCCATGGTACACATCAGCGACCAAAAGTGGCCGACGCGCTACGATCCGCTACATTACCGAGGCAGCCGCATTACACTGGTCCAGATGAGCCACCGCCCTCAACAGCATCAAGTACGAGACTTCCTCACTTCCTATTTCTGGAGTGGCGACGCCATCCGCAGTCGACGCGTGAGTGACATCGTGCTATCAGGCACGGTCGACGTGCCTGTGCCCCCTGCACGTCTGCTTGCGGATTGGGCAAGGGAGATATCGTCCCGCTTGGTCCTGGAACCCGGGGATGTCGAGGCAATGCCTTTGGCACGAGCGCGAGCGCGCTGGCCGGACTACACGCGCTGCGTGCAGGCAGTGTCCGATTGGGCGTGCGCGCTTGGACTGCCCGGGGTGCTCGCCTCCAGTGACGTAGCCCTCATGGCCTGCCGCGGCGCGAAGTACCACCATGACGGTGCGCAATATGGCGGTGCGGCCTTTTGCAATCTATTCCTGAGCGAGGACAGGGGGCAGGACTTGCATTTTCCCTCTTTGGGTCATCGAATCCCCCTGACCCGGGGTACGGCTGTGATATTCGATACTTGCCAGCCTCATGGCGTAATTCAACGCCGCAGCAGCGGCTTTAATGTGGCCGACTTCCCGCCCGACCAGGATTGCACCCAACTATTCCTGACCTGGGAGCTTCCCATCGAAGATGCCAATGTTGGGCACGCACTTAAGGTTGCCTTCGACATCGCCCCTTCGATCTCATTGCAACTGAATGAAGAGCAAGTCTGGCTGAACGGTGCAAGGGCCAGTGTGTGCCCAGAGTCTGGTCGGTGGTGCCGGGCCGACTAATCGTCAGGGTCACACCGCGATTTTGCCCTGACAGGGTGGACAGGCTCGTGTTCAGCGCGATAGGCGCGCGCAGCGAGCGCCGTTGTGGCTAACGGGAACGATTTCAGGCTTCGTAATCAAGCCCGTGACGCAGCGACGCAAAGTAAGGCTCCATTTCCAACGCTTGGCCGAACGACCGCTTCGGACGCAGTAGACGTCGGGACTGGCCCTGGCAAGCGACCGGAACCGGCCATTCGGCCTTTGGCGTCTCCCCACGCACCTTCAGGAAGGCAGGGGCCGGCGAGCTGGATCAATCCTTTGCTGTCCGTATGGCGTGATTTTCCCAACTAGAAAAAACGGGTGGAGACAATTGAAGCAAGCTACTGCAATCGTCAGGCGCTGGGGCGCTTGCCTCGCAATCATGGCCGGCTGGTCGGTTCCGGCCTTCGCATAGCGTGTTCTTGGGCGCCACGCCGTGCTGGTTAAACCAGTCCCGCATGAGGACTCCCGCTCCGGACTGCCGTCCTTGCATCAGAAGCGTGTAATTGCTGAGTTCTGAAACCTTGATGCGCGTGTCCGGTACGGCTAGCGCGGGGCTGCAGAACCATCCATTGCTGACTTCCGCCAACTTCGTTCTTAGCAGACCAGTTGACCGGAATGCATTGGGTACGATGATCAGGTCGAGTTGGCCAGTGCGCAGCCGTTCATACAAGGGCACACTGTGCTCGACCTCCAACTCGATCACGACCTGCGGAAACTCGGTGCGTATTGCCTCAATGAAGCGCGGTAACCAAGTTAGCGCCGTCAGCTCGGTGACGCCGAGGCGGAGCTTTCGCACCAGCACCTCCTTGCGAATGAACTGATCCAGTAGCAAATTGCGCTGCTTCAATACCTCGCGCGCACGCGCTAGCGCTTCCGTGCCGTCCAAGGTCAGCTTAGCGGTCCGGCCAGACCGATCAAACAAGGGATAGTCAAAGCCGGCCTCAAATTCCTTGATATGCCTGGAAACGGCCGATTGTGCGACGTCAAGCTTCTCGGCTGCCGCTTCGAAAGACCCCATTTCGCTGATGGCGACAAAGGCCTCTAGTTGTTTGAACGTTGTCATCTTGACTTTCCGCAACGCTGCGGAAGTGAGTTCAGAGGCTATCGCTAAGAGGGTGGAGACAAAAGAAAGAAAGACCTATTCTTCCTAAACTGAACATGGAGATGCAGTCATGGGGAAGATGGGAAGGCCCTTGGCCATAGAC
>NZ_BAAILO010000350.1:0-272 GCF_054589115.1 Cupriavidus sp. 8B
ATGCCTTTGTCTAGCCGACCGATCAGCTCGAACTGTTCGCGCAACGCCTCGAACACCCTCGCCGGCACGTCTTCCTCCACTTCGGCCAGCCGCTCGTGCATCTCCGCCAAGCCCGCCTGACGCCCCTTCTTGAAGCTCAAGCCAAACTCATAGAGCGCGCCGCGCAAGGCATTGATCATCATCGTGCGCATCTTGATGTGCTGCTCTCGCATCCGATGCAACACCAGTGTCGCCTGCTGCTCCACTGTCTTCGGCGTCACTGCCGGCATGCC
>NZ_BAAILO010000351.1:0-450 GCF_054589115.1 Cupriavidus sp. 8B
TGCCCGGGTCAGCCTAAAGAGTCCTCCTTGGCGAATCAACTCGGCGGTGAGTTCGTTCTCTCCGCGCGTGAATTCTTCCAATGGGATATCTTCCCCTCGCCTGATCCGCTCGATCAGGCCGAAGTCGGTGGAGGTAAAGATGCCTAGATTGTGGCAATTTTGCCGATAGATTCGCTCGAACTCTCGGCGATCACGAGTCGGATGCCCGCACTGTGCTCCGCGAACGGACTTGCTTCCCGAGACGATCCCTTTCCGTAGCGGCGGCCCGCGACTGTGACCGCGAATCCACCCGACTTCACGCTGCCCTCCGTCACCGGGCGAGTCCCTGCGCAGTCGAGGCCAAGGTATGGGTACTCCCCGAGTTTCTCGTCGTAGTAGTAGCAAATGTAGGCGGGTGTGATCTCGTCGGTGGAAATGTCCGAGCGGAGCGGCAAGGCCTCTTCAAGTGTG
>NZ_BAAILO010000352.1:0-8834 GCF_054589115.1 Cupriavidus sp. 8B
ATTGCATCGTCCACCACGATACCGATCGCGAGCACGAGACCGAATAAGGAAAGCGCGTTAATCGAGAAGCCGAACAGATGCATCAACCCGAACGTTCCGACGATCGACACCGGCACGGCCAGCAACGGGATGATCGACGCGCGCCAGGTCTGAAGGAACAGAATCACGACCAGGACAACGAGCGCGATCGCCTCGAATAGCGTGTGCACAACGGCATCGATGCTGTGACGGACGAACTCGGTGGGATCGTAGACGATTTTGTAATCGATATCATCCTGGAAACCGGCTTTGGCATCCTTCATGATTTCGCGTGCAGCGTCCGAAATGTTGATCGAGTTCGATCCAGGCGCCTGCGAGATGAGCAATGCGACTGCGGGCTTGTTGTCGAGCAACGACCGAACGTTGTATTCGGACGCACCCAATTCAATCCTGGATATATCTCGTAAGGATGTCACTGCCCCCGTAGCCGAAGTCCGAACCACGATCGCACCGAACTCCTCGACTGTGTTCAGTCGCCCCTGCGCGTTTACTGACAGTTGGAGATCGTTGCCAGGGGTCGATGGCGATGCGCCGATCACGCCGGCGGCTACCTGTACGTTCTGTTCTCGAATGGCCTTGACGACGTCGCTTGCCGTGAGTCCCCGCTCAGCGGTCTTGGCCGGATCGAGCCAGACGCGCATGGAATAGTCGCCTGAGCCCAGCAGCAGCACTTGGCCAACGCCGGGTATCCGTGCAAGCCTGTCCTTGACATTGATTAGCGCGTAATTGCGTAGATATGTCGTGTCGTATCGGTTGTTTGGCGACACCAGATGGATGACCATGGTCAGGTCCGGGGCGCTCTTGACGGTCGTAACACCGAGTCGGCGGACATCTTCGGGCAGGCGTGGCTCGGCCTGTGTTACTCGATTCTGGACAAGCTGTTGTGCTTTGTCTGGGTCCGTGCCCAGTTTGAATGTGACGGTCAATGTCAATTGGCCGTCGCTATTCGACTGCGAGGACATGTAGAGCATGTCCTCGACACCGTTGATCTGCTCTTCTAGCGGCGTGGCCACCGTCTCGGCGATGACCTTCGGATTGGCCCCTGGGAACTGCGCCTTGACAACCACCGCCGGCGGCACCACTTCTGGATATTCCGACACAGGAAGCCGGAACATGGCGATCGCACCGATTAGAAAGATCAGCGCGGAAAGCACGCCGGCGAAGATGGGACGGTCGATGAAGAACCGGGAGAAGTTCATAGGTGGTTCTGACGGCAGACTGGGGAGGGTGGTTCACGCGATGCGAAATGATTTGCGAGGTATGGGGAGGTGAGCCGGCACTAAGATCCCGGCGCGGACACGACGCCCCCCAATACGCGGCCACGAGGGAGAATCTACGGTCTCGTGAAAAAATTGGAAAAGACTTTAAAAGCAGACGGGCATACTCCCCAAGCATGGGGTTCGCAATGGAGGAACAAGGGAACTGCGACACCTTCGGTGCTCGCATCCGCCGTCAATTCAAATCAAATGTCCCGCGCCCTTGGTTATTGTGAGCCTACGCCGGGATTTCTCTGCACTTTGTACGCCACGCCACTTTCTTGCGCAGAGGCAATGCGGCGTCGCCACGTGGTTTGGTCGGTTGATGAAGCAGGTGCGCCTGCTCCTTGTCGTGCATCCTCAATCCTCCTGAGACTCAGTGAGCCACGCCGCTGCTATGCGTGGGGTGACCGGCAGGCATGCGATTGACATGCCTGGCGGGCATTTGGCTGACGAGCACGGCTACGCAGATGATTGCGCCGATGATGAGGATTCCTTCCAACATTGCCCTGCGCACAAATCGCTTCAGTGGGCGGTGCGCCTCCTGCCGACTCCACTCGAGAGTAAGGACAGAGAGCATCGTCGCCAATAGACCCGACGGCTTGTCGAGGCTGGTTGCGCCGGTCGCCCAGGCGCGCAACGACGGGATGCTGAGATAGTGATTCGCAGCGCCCAGTGTGACGATGATCGCGACCAACGACCGCTTGTCATCGGCCCCGTCGACCAACGACTCTTCTCCTAGACAGAATGTATTGACCTGCCGCACCTCAAGCGACGTGGATTGGGCTTGACACACAGCTCAAGCGAGACGGGGCTCGGCTGTCGTTTTGCTACGAAGCCGGACCAGGTGGCTCTATGCTGTATCGGCAACTGCACGACCTGAAGCAGGACTGTCAGGTGGCGGCCCTTGACGGGAGTCGCCGCAAGCCTGCGTCGGTTTCTGGCCATTGGTAAACGGCCGGCTGCGAGTCACCCGCCTAGCGCGGCCTTCGCCATCAGCCCGAGCGCCACGCAGATCAACGCCACCGCGAAACCCACCTGTACATGCAGCGGGGAGAGACGGTGCGAGACCAGCCGCCCGGCCACCATGCCGGCGGCCGTCGCCAGGCTGAACCAGAGCGTCAGGTGGAGCGGCAGCGGCGCGCCATGCAGGACCGTCACGACAACACCGCCGCTGCCGACTAGGGCGATCACCATCAGCGACGTGGCGACGATGCCATGCATCGACACGTTGGTCAGCTTGCGCAGCATTGGCACGATGATGAAGCCGCCGCCCACGCCTAGCAGTCCCGTCATCAGCCCGGTCAACGCGCCGGTTGCCGCGAGCGCGGCCCCGGTGGTCCATGACCAGATCAGCCGCCCGGTGTCGGGGTTGATGTGGCCGACGCAAAACCGTGAGTCCGCGCTGTCCGGACGCCCGCGCCGCAAAGCCTGTAATAGCAGCCTTCCGGCCACCACTAGCATGACAGTGGCAAACAGCGCCAATAGCACGCGTTGTGGCAACGCGTGCGCAAGGCGTACGCCGGGCGAGGTCAGCGGCACGCCCGCCGCGGCCATGAAAAGCGCGGCGCGGTAACGGACGAGGCGCTGCCGGAATGCTTCAAGCGCGCCGATCGCAGCGCTGCCCGCCACGGCGACCAGCGCTACCGGCGTCGCCTGCTGCATCGGCCAGCCCATGCCGGCCACCAGTGCCGGAACGGCGAGGATGCCGCCACCCGCGCCGGTCAGGCCGAGCACCGCACCAACGATGGCGCCGAGGATAAGTGAAGTTAGCATGGAAAATCCGACAGGTTGTGAGCCACCGCTGCGTTAGCCCACGAGTTCAGGCCGCACCATCCACTCGCGCCCCTTGAGCATCCCGTGCCAGTAAAGCGGCGGCAGGATGCGCTCCTTCAGCAGCCACGCGAGGCGCGACGGATGCTTGCCGTCGATCAGCCAGGTCGGCAGCGTTGGCGCGACCTTTCCGCCATAGAGGAATTCCGCGAGCACGATCTTGCCGCGTTCGACGGTCAGCGGGCATGAGCCGTAGCCGTCGTATGCCGCTTCGCCCCGGACCTTCCCCAGGCCCGCAAGCACGTTGTGGGCGACGACCGGTGCCTGCTTGCGCGTGGCGGCGGCGGTCTTCGCATTCGGCGTGTTTGCGGCATCGCCGAGCGCGAAGACGTTTGAGTAGGTCTTGTGGCGTAGCGTCGCCTGGTCGACGTCGACCCAGCCCGCGTTATCGGCCAGCGGGCTGACGCGGATGAAGTCCGGTGCCTTCTGGGGCGGCACCACGTGGATCATGTCGAACTCACTAGTCACCGATTCCACGTTGCCGTTCTCGAGCGTGTGCCTGAAAATCGCGCGTTTGCCGGGGCCGTCTATCGCAATCAAGTTGAAGCCGAAGTTGAGTGCGATGTCGTAACGCTTGACATACTCCATCAGGGCCGGGACATAGTCGGCCACGCCGAACAACACCGCCCCGGCATTGAAGAACTGGACATCCATCTGCCCGAGCCGGCCTGAACGCCGCCAGTGATCCGAGGACAGATACATCGCCTTTTGCGGCGCCCCGGCGCATTTGATCGGCATCGGCGGCTGGGTGAATAGCGCGCGACCGCCCTTGAGCTGGCGCACGAGCTGCCAGGTATAGGGAGCAAGATCGTAGCGGTAGTTGGACGTCACGCCATTTTGGCCAAGGGTTTCCGGCAACCCGTCGATAGCATGCCAGTCCAGCTTCAGTCCCGGACAAACGATGAGCTGCCTGTAGCTCACCACCCGGCATCCTTCGAGAACCACCGAATTCTTTTCCGGCTCGAACGCTGCCACTGCGGCCTTGATCCAGTGCACCTTGCGAGGGAGCACGGCGGCCATCTCGCGCGCGGTGGTCCCGGGATCGAACACACCGGCTCCGACCATGGTCCAACCTGGCTGGTAATAGTGGACGTCGGCGGGGTCGATTACGGCGATGTCGAGGTTGCGGTCGCGCGCGAGCAAGCTCGAGGCTGCCGCCACGCCCGCGGCGCCTGCGCCGATGATCACAATGTCGTGACTGGTCACGGCTACTTCGACGGGCACCTTGCCGCCGTTGGCGATACGCCGTGCCAGCGCGGACAGGTCATAGCCTGCTGCCTTGCCGGCGGCGATGATGTCCGGCAGCGGCCGGCGGGGCGCTTCGGATAGCGCCCACAGCGTCGCGGCACGCATCCCGGTGCGGCAATAGGCAAGCACCGGCTTCGGCAGTGCCTGCATCAGTTCGCCAAACTGCGCAGTCTCGGCATCGCCGACCTTGCCGGACTCGATGGGCAGGTAGTGGGTCTCGATACCATGTTCACGGGCCGCCGCCTCGATCTCGCTAAAGTTGGGCTGGTCGGAACCTTCTCCGTCGGGGCGATTGCAGACGACGGCGCGAAAGCCAGCGTCCGCGATCGCACGCAGGGCGGATGCGGCAATCTGTTGCGATACCGCCAGGTCGGCCGTCAGTGTCTTGATGTCCATCAACTTCTCCTGTTGCTTCTATTAACGACGTGGACCGGCTCAGATTGCGTTGAGGGGAATCTTGAGATACGGCACTCCGTTATCTTCCGGATCGGGCATATGTCCGGCGCGCATGTTGACCTGCACTGACGGCAGCATCAGCACCGGCATGTTGAGCGTCGCGTCGCGCGCAGTGCGCATCGCAACGAAGGCCTCTTCGCTGATACCGTTGCGTATATGGACGTTGTGCTCGCGTTCCTCGGCTACCGTGCTGACAAACTGCAAAGGCCGCCCGCCTGGCTGGTAGTCGTGGCACATGTACAGCTTCGTGTCCGCCGGCAGGCTCAGCACCTTGTCGATTGACCGGTAGAGTGTGCGGGCGTCGCCGCCGGGAAAGTCGCAGCGCGCGGTACCGTAGTCGGGCATGAACAGGGTGTCCCCGACAAAGGCTGCGGTCTGCGCGCCGTCGCTGACCACATAGGTCATGCAGGCCGGCGTATGGCCTGGGGTATGGATGGCGCGCGCCTGCAACGCTCCGACGGCGAATGTTTCGCCGTCGAAGAGCAGGTGATCGAACTGGCTGCCATCGTGCACGAATCTCGAGCCGGCGTTGAACAGCTTGCCGAACACGTCTTGCACGCGCGTCACCTGCGCGCCGATCGCAATCTTTCCACCGAGTCTTTCCTTGAGGTAGGGCGCGGCGGACAGGTGGTCGGCGTGCACGTGGGTTTCGAGAAGCCACTGGACCTTCACGCCCAGCTCGTGGACGCGAGAGACTAGCTTGTCGGCTGTCATCGTGGAGGTACGGCCTGACTTCGGGTCATAGTCGAGGACGCTGTCGATCAGTGCACAGTCGCCCGTGCGGACATCCAGCAAAAGGTAGCTGATCGTCCAGGTACCGGGGTCGAAGAAGCCTTCGACCAGCATGGGGCTCGTGGTATTCAACATCCTCTCCTCAAACGAATGGAGCTTGCGAAGCTGCAAGGCCAGCCAATCAACACAAGAACCGTGCCACCTCACCCCGATTGATCGAAGTTAGGTAACTATTTGATTTGTATCAATATTTCTCTTCCATCGGGTTGCGTCACAGCCCTTGGAACGGCCGTCTGGGGTCGAGGGCTGCCATTTCTGGCAGTCAGGTGGCAGGGATGGCAGTTGTGGCAGCGTCGACGTATAGTGAGGTCTCCTGGAGCCGCCGCCGTGAAATCCCCTAAGCCGTCCATACCCATCACGCCCCTCGTAAAGACCTCGGCCGGGTCGCCTCAAGCGCTGGATGTCGACGCCCTCGTGTCGTATCTGGAGCACGACGCTCAACCCATGATCGTGCTCGATCCCGAGTACCGCATCCTCGCTGCCAATACCGCTTATCAACGTCAGTTCGGCGTCGCCAGCCAGCCTCATGTGGGCCGCAAGTGCTATCAGGTCTCGCATCACTACGACGTACCTTGCGACCAGGCGGGCGAGCACTGTCCAATGAAGCGGGCCTTTGAGCTGCGCGGCCCCGACCGCGTGCTCCACATTCATCACACACCTCGCGGGCCTGAGCATGTCGATGTCGAGTTGCGGCCGATATTCAATGCGCAGCGGGAGGTGGTGGCTTACGTCGAGCGGCTCTCTACGGTGCGCGGCGCGTCCGCCAAGCCGAGCGCGGAAGGTCTGGTCGGGCGCTCGACGGCGTTCAACGCGGCAATCTCGGCGTTGCATCGCGTCGCGCCTTCGACGCTGCCGGTCCTGCTGCTCGGAGAATCTGGAACCGGCAAGGAACTGTTCGCGCACGCCCTGCATGAGGCGAGCGAGCGCGCGCAACGCCCTTTTGTCGTCGTCGACTGCTCCGGCATCACGGAGGCCTTGTTCGAGAGCGAACTGTTTGGCTACGAAAAGGGTGCGTTCACGGGCGCAGCGGCGCGCAAGCCCGGTCTGGTCGAGACCGCGCAGGGCGGGACGCTGTTTCTCGACGAAATCGGCGATGTACCGCTGTCGATGCAGGTCAAGCTGCTACGCCTGATCGAATCTGGCACGTTCCGCCGGGTTGGCGGCATCGAGACCTTACGCGCCGATTTCCGACTGGTGGCGGCGACGCACAAACCCTTGCGGGAAATGATCGACGACGGCCGATTCCGCCAGGACCTCTACTACCGCATCAGCGCATTTCCGATTCACTTGCCGGCGGTGCGCGAGCGGGCGGACGACATCGCGCTGCTCGTCGACTCGATACTGCAGCGTATTGGTAGCGCGCAAGGCGTGGCAGGCACTGCTGCAGGCCGCAAGTTCAGTGTCGCACCGGACGCTCTCGAGAGACTCCATACCTATTCCTGGCCGGGCAATATCCGGGAACTGCGCAACATGCTCGACCGGGCGTGCCTGCTGGCCGATGACGGGGTGATCCGGATCGAACATTTGCCGGGTGACATGATGGCGGGAGCGTCGGCGCATCTGGAGAGCGGCGCGTACTCGACCTCGCTTTCAGCGCGCGGCGAGCTCACTGATCGTGAGCTTGTACGGCTGGTGGAGGGATTTTCAGGGACACGCAGCGCGCTCGCTGCGTACCTCGGGATGAGCGAGCGCACGCTATATCGTCGACTGAAGACGCTAAGGCGAGTGGGGTAGTTTTGATTTCGGTGCAATGTGTGCCAGAACGTGAGCATCAGCTGACCGATGTTTGCGATGCTTTAGCGCCCACGGATGGCGATGATGAAAAGGCGGTCTGGAGTTAAAACGCAATGAATCGCTACCACTTTGGCCCCGGCTTCCTGCATCACATCGTGCCCGACCAACCAGCGCCAGTGGGTGGGGCGGCCGGCTCCAGGAGTGATGATATCGGCATGCGCGATGATTGTCATAGTGGCGATAAGCGCAGAAGTCGTGACGCCAATGGAAAGGAGGATCGTTGCCCATGACCAGAACTTGGTTGTAAGTTATTCAATAAAATCAATTATTTACAGTCGATATTGATCCGCTCAATTGGGCCGATAGGAATCTTTTTGCATGGGATCACAAATTTATCCTTGCCTATCTATCTGTAGGTAGATATTATTTGATCCATGGACAGGGACGCAGCGGCCAGAACAAGACGCAAAGCGAACCGGTCCACGCAATACCAAGTAGTTTCACAGTACCGGAGGCGGTCTTTTTTTAGCACTTCCCATCTATCTAGTAGTAGGTAGTTCGGGTGAGGGCCAGGATAAGGGCTGCTTAATACGCAGCACAGACATCGGCCCGCGATCAGCTACCCAAACCAAGATCGCCCGGCCCATCGCAAGGAGAACATCATGAACGCCAAGACCATCCTGACCGCCGCCGCTATCGCTGCCGCTTTCGTAACGGGCGTTGCCCAGGCTACCCCGCAAAAGGCCGGCGAAGCGTACGGGTACACCTATCGCGTCAACGATCAGCGCAGCGCCTTTACAGATGGCGCTCGCACCACTAACCGTGACGTCTACACCGACGGCGCCCGGATCAGCAACCGTGATGGCTATACGGACGGCGCCCGCGCCAGCAATCGCGACGGCCTGACGGCAGGTATCAGCAACCGTGACGCCTACACCGACGGCGCCCGCATCAGCAACCGTGATGGCTATACGGACGGCGCCCGCGCCAGCAATCGCGACGGCCTGACGGCGAGCATCGGCAACCGTGACGCCTACACCGACGGCGCCCGCATCAGCAATCGCGACGGCCTGACGGCGAGCATCGGCAACCGTAACGTCTACACGGACGGCGCCCGCATCAGCAATCGCGACGGCCTGACGGCGAGCATCGGCAACCGTAACGTCTACACGGACGGCGCCCGTATCAGCAATCGCGACGGCCTGACGGCGAGCATCGGCAACCGTGACGTGTACACCGACGGCGCGCTGGCCTGATATCGACTCCCGTCGCCACGGCCTGGCGATGATCGCATCGCAGACGGTGTGCAATACGAGCACCGTCTGCCTATCCACAGGTGAACCACCGTGGAAACGATATGGCACGCGGCTGGCCGTCCGCATGGCCCCGATGGTCGGTCAAACTCCCCCACCTGTGGTCACCTCAAACTCCCCCACCTGAAGGGGCGCTGGAAGTGATGTAGGCGCCCGGCAGGAC
>NZ_BAAILO010000353.1:0-8545 GCF_054589115.1 Cupriavidus sp. 8B
GCCCCATACGGCCTTGGCACACCTTCACGGCTCGCTTCGCATCGCGCGTGGGTGTTTCCCGCCTGGGGGCGGGAAACACGGCTACACCGAATCGTTCACCTGACGATGTCGTTTCTGCTCCCGCTGGTTGGCTCCCCTCTCCCGCGCAGCGGATGAGGGGCCGGGGGAGAGGGCGGGCGTTCGTCAAGTACGAGATGTCAGACCTGACCCTTGACCTGTCTTGCTCTTACTGCGTCGGCCGTTTCCGCCGCGCATTGTCCAAATCCTTGCACACGACTTCCGCGCCTTGCGCGATGCGTGGGCCTGCCCGGTTGACCAGGTCGCCGTCGATGGCGTAGAGGTTGCCGCGCGACACGGCCGTGACCTGTTTCCAGCGTTCCCACATGGCGAAGTCGGGCAGCGGGCGGTCGGAGCGGGTTGCGCCCATGCTGGCGGTCATCATCACTTCCGGGTTGCCGGCTACAACGGCTTCCACCGATACCGTGGGCACCAGCAGCGCTTCGTTGGCGAAGAGGTTGCGCCCGCCGCATAGCGCGAGCACGTCGCTGATCAGGTGCTGGCCGCTGAGTGTCATCAGCGGTTGCTGCCATACCTGGTAGAACACGGTCACCGGCGGGCGTGCCGCGTAGGTCTGGCGCAGCTTGTCGATCTGCTGGCGGAAGCTGTTGGCGGCGCTGTTGGCGGTGGGTTCGGTGCCGAGCAGCACGCCCATTCTCTCGATATTGCTGGGGATGCCTTCGAGCTTGCGCGGCTCGCTGTAGAACAGCGGGAGGCCGAGCGCGCGCAGGCGGTCGGTTTGTTTCTGCGCATTGCCGTGGCGCCACACTACGATCAGGTCTGGCTTGAGCGCGGCGATGCGTTCGAGATCCAGTGCCTTGTTGTCGCCGACCCGCGGGATGTCGCGTGCTTGCGGCGGGTAGTCGCTGTAGCTGACGGTGCCGACGATGCGCGCGCCGCCGCCGGCGGCGTAGAGCATTTCGGTGACGTGCGGCGCGAGCGAGATCACGCGGCGTGCGGGCTGGTCCAGCGTGACCGTCTGGCCGACGTCGTCGACCACCGAAACGGCGGCGCCGGCATGGCTGCAAAGGCCGCTGACCAGCAGTGTGGTGAGGACCAGCAGGGCACGGGCAGCGATCGAGATAGGCGTCATCGGGGTTTAGCTGGAAAGGGTGCTTGTGTCGGAGCGCGTTGTTGCCTGGGCTTGGGCCAGTGCCGCATCGAGCCGTTGCCATGCTGACTCCTGCGCTGGTGGCAAACCCAGGCGCAGGCTCGGCAATACGCCAGGGATGCCCGCCGGTGCGTCGAACAGCCGCGTCCACACGCCTTGCCGCGCCAGGGCCTCGTGCAGGCGCGCCGCATCGGCATGCGGCACCCAGCTGAACAAGGGGCGCCCCACGGGCGTCAGGCCGTGCTTGCGCAGCAGCGTCGCGAGCCGGATGCCGGCTTGTTGCAGGCGTTCACGTGTTGCTGCCTGCCAGGCGCGATCGGCCAGGGCCAGGCGCGCCACCGCGCGCGCCGGGCCGGCCACGGTCCAGTGCCCGAGCTGCTCGGCCAGCGCGGCCAGCAACGCGGACTCGGCCAGCACAAAGCCGCAGCGCACGCCGGCCAGGCCGTAGAACTTGCCCAGCGAGCGCAGCACCACCAGGCCGGGGCGATCCGCCAGCGCGGCCAGCGAGCGCTCGGGCGTGCAATCCATGAAGGCTTCGTCAAGTAGCAGCGTGCCGCCGCGGGTGGCGAGATCCGCGTGCCATGCCCGCAGCGTGGCCTGCGCGAGGGTGCGCCCGGTTGGGTTGTTCGGGTTCACTACCACGAGGTGGTCAAGTTGCGCGGCCAGGTCCGCACGGGCGAAATCCGTCTCCGCGAGCGGCACTACCTCATGCCCTGCGCGCGCGAAGGCGGGTGCGTATTCGCTGTATCCCTGCACCGCCACGCCAACGCGTCCGGGCTTGAGCAGTTGCGGCAAGGTGCGGATGGCGGCCTGCGAGCCGGCCACCGGCAGGGCGCGCGGTGCGCCGTAGGCCTGCGCGGCTAGTTCCGCCAGACCGTCGTCGTCCTGCGGCAGCCGCAGCCACGCGTCGGCGGGCAGGGCGGGCACGGGGTAGCCGTCCGGGTTGATGCCGGTGGAAAGATCGAGCCAGTCTTCGACGGGGCGGCCATGGCGGCGCGCGGCGGCGAGCAGGTCGCCGCCGTGGCGGATCGGAGTACTCATGCGATGCCGTAGTGGAGGAGGGCGGCGCTGGCGCCGGCGGCGGCCAGCCATAGCCACAGCGTGCGTTGAACCAGGCGCAGGCAGGCGTGCACATCGGCCGCGCCGGGCGCGTGCCCCATGCCCAGCGGCGGACGCTCCTCCCACTCGCCGTGGTAGCGGGCGGGGCCGCCCAGCGCCACGCCGACGGCGCCGGCGCCGGCCGCCATGACCGGGCCCGCGTTGGGGCTGGACCACGCCGGCGCCTGCGCGCACCAGCAGCGCAGCGCCTGGGCGGTGCGCCCGAGCAGCGCGTACGAGAGCGCGGTCAGGCGGGCGGGCGCCAGGTTGAGCACGTCGTCAAGCCGCGCAGCCGCCCAGCCGAAATACATGAGGCGCGGCGTGCGGTAGCCCCACATCGCGTCCAGCGTGTTGGCAAGGCGATAGACGATCACGGCCGGCGCGCCGCCCACCAGGAACCAGAACAAGGCGCCGAAGATGGCGTCGTTGCCATTCTCCAGCGCCGATTCGCAGGCGGCGCGGGCCAGCGCTTCGGTATCCGCGTCGGTGGTGTCGCGCGAGACGATGCGTGCTGTCAACTGGCGCGCCTCGGCAAGATTGCCTTGCGCGAGCGCCGTGGCGATCGGCGCGATATGCTGGGCCAGGCTGCGCGCGCCCAGTGCCGCGTAGAGTGCCAGCGCTTGCAGCAGCCACGCCAGCACCGCGCTGAGCTGCGCGGCAGCGTGCACCAGCAAGGCGGCCAGCGCAGCCGGCACCAGCACCATCAGCGCCCAGGCGGCCAGGCCGGTGAGCCGCTGGCGCAGCGGCGCGCCGCCGTGGTTCAGGCGGTGTTCAAGTGCAGCCGCAAGGCGGCCGAAGCCAACCAGCGGATGCCAGCGGCGCGGCTCGCCCAGCCATTGGTCCAGCAACACGCCGGCCACGGCAGCGGCCACGCAGGCCTGCCAGCTGAATAGGGGAAACGGCCACCATGAAGACAGCGACGACAGCGAAGACATCACGCCGGGCCGGCGCCTTTCACGCTGACAGGGATGCCGGCCACCAGCAGGCGCACGCGATCCGCGGCGGCGGCCAGCTTCTGGTTCAGGCGGCCCAGCTCGTCGACATAGAAGCGGGTGATGGCGCCCATCGGCACCACGCCGAAGCCGATCTCGTTGGAGACCAGGATCACGTGCCCGGGCAGGGTGGGCAGCGCGGACAGCAGCGCGTCGATTTCCTCGGTGAAGGCGGCCGGCGGCGTTACCAGGCCATGCTCGGGATAACTGCGCGCATCGAGGAACAGCAGGTTGTTGAGCCACAGCGTGACGCAGTCGACCAGGATGCAGCCATCGTGGGTGGCGTGGGCATATAGCGCATCCGCCAGATGCAGCGGCGCCTCGACCAGGCCCCACTCGGCCGGGCGCCGGGCGCGGTGCAGCGCGATGCGCACCTCCATCTCTTCGTCGGCGCTGTCCTGGTCGTGGCGCGCGGTTGCGATATAGGTAACGGGGCCGCCGGTGGCCGCGGCATGGTCGGTGGCCATCTGCTCGGCAAAGTGGCTCTTGCCGGAGCGCGCGCCGCCCAGCACCAGCGTGAGCTGGCGCGCGCGGCCGGGGTTGGCAGCGGCGTGCGGCACGGCTGCGGCCTGGGGCGAGCGTTCGCTGGCCGGCGCATGGCTGGCTGCGCTGGCGGGCTCGGTGGCGGTGGCGGTGGCGGAAGCGTTGGCCGGGGTCATCCGGGTATTGTAGCGGGCGCATCCATGGATCGCACGCCCGCAATGGCCAGCGCGCAGGCTGTGGCGCGGGGCGCCAATGCGATAATCCCACGATGCAAAAAAATCCTTCTGAAGCCGTTGGCGCGCCGCCGCCGGGTGGCTTGCGCGGTACCTTGATGGTGCAGGGAACCACCTCCGACGCGGGCAAGAGCACCCTGGTAGCCGGCCTGTGCCGAGTGCTGGCACGCGCTGGCGTACGCGTGGTCCCGTTCAAGCCACAGAACATGGCGCTCAACAGTGCGGTCACCGCCGACGGCGGGGAGATCGGGCGCGCCCAGGCCCTGCAGGCTGCTGCCGCCGGGCTGGCGCCGCACACCGATATGAATCCGGTGCTGCTCAAGCCCAGCAGCGATACCGGCGCGCAAATCATCATCCACGGCCAAGCGCGGCTGGACCTGGATGCGCGTGCCTATCACGCCTACAAGCCGGTGGCGATGCAGGCCGTGCTGGCCTCGCACCAGCGCTTGTCGAGCGCCTACGAGGTGGTGATGGTGGAAGGCGCCGGCAGTCCGGCGGAAATCAACCTGCGCGACCGCGACATCGCCAATATGGGCTTTGCCGAAGCGGTGGACTGCCCGGTGGTGCTGGTGGCCGACATCGATCGCGGTGGTGTGTTCGCCCACCTGGTGGGCACGCTGGACTGCCTGTCGGAATCGGAGCGCGCGCGCATCAAGGGCTTCATCATCAACCGCTTCCGCGGCGATATCGCGCTGCTGCAGCCCGGGCTGGACTGGCTGGAGGCGCGCACCGGCAAGCCCGTGCTGGGCGTGCTGCCCTACCTGCACGGCCTGCACCTGGATGCCGAGGACGCCATCATCGGCGCGCAGGCGGCCAAGCGCGGCGAGTTGCTGCGGGTGATCGTGCCGGTGCTGCCGCGCATTTCCAATCACACGGATTTCGATGCGCTGCGCGCGCATCCGCAGGTGGACCTGCGCTTTATCGGCCCCGGCATGCCGATCCCGCCGGCGGACCTGATCGTGCTGCCGGGCAGCAAGAGCGTGCGCGCCGACCTGGCTTTCCTGCGTGCCAATGGCTGGGAGCCGGACTTGCTGCGCCACCTGCGCTATGGCGGCAAGGTCATCGGCATTTGCGGCGGCATGCAGATGCTGGGACGGCGGGTGGACGACCCGGACGGTAACGAGGGCATGCCCGGCAGCAGCGAGGGCTTTGGCCTGCTGGACTACGACACCGTGCTGGCGCCGCACAAGCAGCTGCGCGTGGTGAGCGGCCGGCTGGCGCTGGACGATGCCGCCGTGCAAGGCTACGAAATCCATATGGGCGTGACCACCGGCCCCGCGCTGGCGCGCCCGGCGCTATGGCTGGAAGGCGAGCGCCCGGACGGCGCGCAATCGGAGGACGGGCAGGTGCTGGCCTCGTACGTGCACGGGCTGTTCGACCAGCCCGAGGCTTGCGGCGCGCTGCTGCGCTGGGCCGGGCTGGCGCGGGCCGAGGGCGTCGACCTGGCCGCGCTGCGCGAGGCCTCGCTAGAGCGCCTGGCCGACACGCTCGTCGCGCACCTGGATATGGATGCCTTGCTGGCGCCGCTGCAGGCGTCATGGCAGGCGTCATAGCAGCCCGGCCGCCCCAGCCGCCGACAGGCGGCAACTGCTAAACTCGCAGGCGGGCCCGCTCCGCCAGGGCCCGGTCGCGACAAATGGCAGGGCCATGGCGGAACCCGGAGCGGCGCGCCCGCCGGCAGCGCCGCCATGGAAAGCCATTGCGGAGACAACCATGCCCGTAGTCGTGATCGCCAATCCCAAAGGCGGCGTAGGCAAGACCACGCTGGCCACCAACCTGGCGGGCTACTTCGCCAGCACCGGTCACGCCGTGATGCTGGGCGACACGGACCGGCAGCAGTCCTCGCGGGCCTGGCTGGGCTTGCGCCCGGCCTCGGCGCCGGCCATCCGCACCTGGGACATCAGCGCCGACCAGATCGCGCGCCCGCCCAAAGGCACCACCCACGTGGTGCTGGACACCCCGGCCGGCCTGCACGGCTGGCGCTTCAACGATGTGATGAAACTGGCCCACCGCGTGGTGGTGCCGCTGCAACCGTCCTTGTTCGATATCCTCGCCACCCAGGATTTCCTTACCCGGCTCGCCGACGACAAGCGCGTGCGCCATGGCGAGGTGGAGGTGGGCGTGATCGGCATGCGGGTCGACCTGCGCACCCGCGCGGCCGAGCAGCTGCAGCGCTTTGTCGCGGGGCTGGGGCTGCCGGTGCTTGGCTTCCTGCGCGATACCCAGAACTACGTGCAGCTCGCCGCGCACGGCCTGACGCTGTGGGATGTGGCGCCGTCACGCGTGGCGCGGGACTGGGAGCAGTGGCAGCCGATCATTGGCTGGCTGGAGCAGCCGGCGCTGGCCAGGCGTCCAGCCGCCTGAGCAGGGCATCCACCGACGGCCAGCTCACGCGGCGCACGGCCACGATCAGATCGGCGCCGGGAAACTGGTCGTCGAACACCTCGCTCTCGATGCCGTCCAGGCGCCGGTAGAACTCGCGCGCCTGGGTGTTGCCTTCCAGTACATAGAGAAAAAGGGGCTGCCCTGGCCAGCCGCTGGCGGCACGCCGCGCGCAATGGGCGAAGAGGCGCTTGCCAAGCCCCAGTCCGTGCCATCCCGGCAGCACATGCAGGTTATCCAGGTACACGCCATATTGCGGCTCGGCCTCGGGTTGCAGGCAGGCAAAGCCGGCCGGCGTGCCGTCCACGCGCACGAGCGTGACTTCCAGCGGCCCTTCGGCGCCCTCCACCAAGCGAGCCTGCCAGGCTTGCCGGCGCTGGACGGGCGCCTCCTGCTCAAGGTAATCCGCCGGCAACAGCCCGCGGTAGGCATGGCGCCAGCTTTGCGTGTGCAGGTCGGCAATCAGCGCGGCATCGTGGGGGCCGGCAGGGAGCAATTCGATGGAATGGATCATCTTCAGGGCGGGAGTCCGGGGCCGGCAATGGGCACGATCGACATTCTGCCGCAATCCAGGCGAGCCCAGCCACGGTCTTGCGCTTGTCGCGCATGGGCAAGCCCTGCCTGTTAGAATCGCGAATCTTTCGCATTCTCATCTTGGCGGTGTGACGCATTCATCGCACGCTGGCATAGGGTCCGAAAACGTAACCCCACAATCCCCCAACCCCCCAATCTGCTCCCCGCTTCCCATGGTCACCGGCCGCCTGCGCGTTGTTTTCGTCAAGATTCACCTTTACCTCGGCTTGTGGCTGGGCCTGCTGTTTGTCATGTTGGGCCTGACCGGCACCGTGATTGCCTGGCGCGACGAGCTGGATGCCATGCTCAACCCGGAGCTACTGGCGGCCTCGGCGGAAGTCCCCATGCCGGTGGCGACGGCCACGGTGCAAGCGGTCACTGACCGCCTGCAGGCCGACCCGCACTATGGCCGCCCCACCTTGCTGATGCTGCCGTCCGCGCCGCATGAGGTGTTTATTGCCTGGTACCCGCTCAAGGGCACGCCCAACGCCGGGCGCTCGCGCCAGGTAATGGTCGATCCCGTCACATTGACGGTGAAGGGTGAACGGGTCTGGGGCGAGCCCGGCCTGTCGCGCCCGCTGCTGTTGCCGACCTTGTTCCAGTTGCACCACTACCTGCTCTCTGGCGAGACCGGCCGGACGATCCTGGGCATCACCGGGATGCTGCTGCTGGTGCTGGTGATCGGCGGGGTTGTGCTGTGGTGGCCCAAGCTCAAGCCGCGCGCGGTGCTCAATGCGTTTCGCATCAGCCATGGCGGCTCGTGGTCGCGCTTCAATTATTCGCTGCATCGCACGGCAGGCATTTTCGCGGCGCCGGTGCTGGCTACGATGGCGTTTTCGGGCTGGTACCTGGATTTGCCCAAGTGGGTGACGCCGATGGTGGCTGGCGTGATGACGGTATCGCCGCCTGGCAAGCCGGCATCGGCTGCGGCGCCTGCTGGTACGCCGTTGCTAGGTGCTGCACAGGCCGTGAGCGCGGCGCAGGCGCTTTATCCCGCGGCGCTGGTGACGCGGGTCAGCTTTCCGCGCAAGGCGGGAGATCCGTTTGAGGTGCGGTTGCGGCAGCCCGGCGAAGTCCGCCAGGGCAGTGGGGCTACGCGGCTCTGGCTGGATCCCCACACGGGCAAGCGGCTTGGGGTTCGCGATCCGATGGATGCGCCGGCTGGGGATACTTTCCTTAACTGGATGTATCCGTTGCATACGGGAGAAGCGTTTGGATTGGTGGGGCGGGCGTTTATTTCGGTGTTTGGTTTGGTGCCGTTGATGTTTGGTGTTACCGGGGTGTTGATCTGGTGGAAGCGCAGGCGGGGGCATCGGCGGCATGTGGTGCGGACGATGGAGAGGGCTAAGGGGGTTAGGGCTGAGGTGGGGCGGGAGGAGGTGGTTGAGGTTTGATTGCTGGTTGGCTGCATCGGCGTCTGCTACTGCAACTGAAAAATCAGCTTCAAATTCAACGGCTTAACTTCAAAAGCAACTGCAGTTTCACCACCCCTGCGGGGCGGCGACCTACTTTCTTGTCTCGCCAAAAAAGTAGGCAAAAAAGGCGCGCCGGATGGGGCGACACCCCCTCGGGATTCGACGAAAAGAGCGGCCGGGACCCAAACTCGCATCGCCTTA
>NZ_BAAILO010000354.1:0-234 GCF_054589115.1 Cupriavidus sp. 8B
GTTATTTCGGCTAATGGCGACCTCTAATTACGCAAATGTGGGTGCCAGCTAGGATAGATGAAGGAAAAACGCTCTTCTCCTGGCGATGCTCGCGAGTGCTTTCAATGGGGATTTCCCTGGCGCGCAGGTCGTGGCGTGAACGCGGATCGCCCGAATGCCCCGATTTTTCCGATCTTTCGCGAGGTCATACGCATGGCTCTACCGAACTGTCACCCTCCCCGTCCGCCCTGCCCG
>NZ_BAAILO010000355.1:0-2947 GCF_054589115.1 Cupriavidus sp. 8B
CCCGTAGTTCTCCTTCCCGATTCCTTGCGCAGCGCCTTTGCTTGATGCCAGAGCATCCGGCAAGCGCGTTGCCGCTCCAAGGATTCCTTGCTCATCCGAGCATCGAATAATCGCCCGACCTTTCTGTCGGGAAATCCCATTTAATGTTTTCAAGAGAGAGAAAACCATGGAGTCCTTGGCTAACCTGATGCGCTCGCCTATCCGCCTGTTCTTCACGCTGATGGCGGTTTATGTGGCATCACAGTCCGTTGTTTGCGGTCTGTTCCTCCTGCTCGTTGCGGGGTCGTGGTTATTTCACAAGTTCATTGGTCGTTCGCACGTTGTGCCGACGCCCCGTGATGCTGCCATGCCGAAGTCGCAAACTGCTTCCGCGGAAACTGAGCCAGCGTCGGTGCCCCAAGCGCCTGCGTACGCGAAGTCCCCTGTCGTTGTTCCGTTCAACCGTCAGGAAGCGGCCCGTCGCCGCGCCTGACCCTTTCCGCCCTCCCATGAGGGCGGCCCTATCCACCTGTCGTGGGAACCTCGTTCCCACCGGCAGGTGGGCAATAGGGTTCCCGCTCGGAGAACCCTATGGAAATGAAACCCGCCGCCTGGCAACTCGATTTCTTCGGGGACGCGGCACCTGTCAAGATCGATCCCCCAAAGCGAGACCCATTGCCCGATCCGATGTATTGGAGCGAGGCGGTGCGCGAACAGATGATCGACGCCCTCATTAGTCTCGCCTGCGACAGCCGTCGCGGTGACAACCTTCCCGAGTCGCTTTCCGACTGCGCCGAGCTGCTGCGCGCGCGCATGCAGGGCAAAGCCGTTGAGAAGGATGACTTCGACATGACGCTTGGCTGGATCTTCGGCTACTGGGACGGGGCGCTGCCCTATGCCTATGTATGCGCCGTCACCGGCGTCAATCCCGAAGTCCTGCAGGACATCATCCTCAATCACGACCGCCTCAGGCGCGATCTGGACGAAGTTCGTCGGATGCACTGCGGCACGCTTCTCTAGGAGTTGCCGTGGCTTTCATCCAGCGATTCCTTGGCGCGTTGCAGGACGCCCTGGTGCCTCGAGCAGCTGAACCCGATTCGCCCAACGAGCAAGCAGTTGGCACCGGCTCGGGAAACGAGGTCCACATCGAGATCGGCGGCGTGCCGAATCTCTTCCGTGACGAAGGCGAGCGCATCGTTCACTTCGTTGCTGCCTTCGAGCCGCGACCGACCGCGACGCCCTTCGGGCAAAAGTTGCTTCCCGATCCGGTGCCGTATTGGAGCGTGCTGGGAGAGCATCCCGGCGAGACCCTTTCCTCCATCATCTCCGCAGCGATTCGCGCACACGCCCCGCCGGCGGCGCGAGCCGCAGTGCCGAGCGACGACAGCGCAAGCCAATCCCGCCGTGAACCGTCCCGCGACGTCCAGCGTGCCGCACCAGCGGCTGCCCGGACGACAGCGCGGCGCGAGTCGGGCACCGCAGTGCATCGTGGCACGATCACCTTCTGGGGCGAGGCCGAGTTCGCCGACCGCAAGCGAGTCGGACGCACCTACACGTCGTTTGCGCTGAAGCTGGAAACGGCGACGGGCATTGAGACGCTGCAAGGCGAGGGGCTGAAGGAAGCCATCGCCGAAGCCCATTGCCAGGTTGGCGACCCCGTCGAAGTGCGGCGGCTGCAAAAGGTCAAGGTTCCGGCTTTCCACCGCAAATCGGGGAAGCCGAAGCTCGACGAGAACGGTCAACAAGTCTTGTGGGACAAATGGCTGTGGTCGATTACCCGTTCACATTGATTCGAAAGGAGAAGTTCTATGGCATCCATTAACAAGGTCATCCTGGTCGGCAACCTTGGGGCCGACCCTGAAGCGCGCTATCTACCGAGTGGCGACGCCGTGACAAACATTCGTCTGGCCACTACCGATCGCTACAAGGACAAGACCAGCGGCGAGATGAAGGAAGCCACCGAGTGGCACCGCATCTCGTTCTTCGGCAAGCTCGCGGAAATTGCGGGCCAATACCTGAAGAAGGGTTCTTCGGTCTACATCGAGGGCCGCATCCGTACCCGCAAATGGACCGACCAGTCTGGTGTGGAAAAGTACAGCACCGAGATCGTTGCTGATCAGATGCAGATGCTTGGCAACCGCCAGGGTGGCAGCGCCGGTGACGATGATGGCTACGGCCAGCAGCCGTCGCGTCAGTCGCAAGGCCAGCAGCCCGGCCGCCAGGTGCAAGGACAGCGGGGCGCACAGCCGCGCGAAAGTGCCCCGCCGCGTCAGCAGCCTCCCGCTTCTGGCGGGGGTTTTGACGATTCAGACGATATCCCGTTCATGCGTCCCGCGGCGCTGGATGGGATTCCGTTCCGCTACGACGGCGCGCCGATGCACTAATCGGCGGTAATCGCCCGTCTCGCCTCATCCTCACGCTTTATAGCTACTGCTGCCGGCCTTCGCCGGCGGCAGTAGCTCCTTCCTCTCCCAGCCCGGCTCCGGGCAGCCCATCCCGACCCCCCTCGCGATTCGCCATGCTGAAAAGACCCTCTGGCTCGGCCGGAGTGTCCTTTGAGCAAGCGACTTCCCCCGCCTGTCTCAGGCATCGACCAACCATTCCGACCGGAGTGCATCCAATGAAAATGAGTAGCTTCACGAAGAACTGGACGCCAGACCAATGGGACGCGCTGGTCTTGCAGTACCTGCCGGAGCAGTTCTTGACCGGAAAGCCTGGTCCATGCCCGATGTGCGGAGGCAATGACCGCTTTACTTACGACAACAAAAGCGGCCGTGGCGATTGGGTATGCCGGCAGTGTGCCAATGGCAACCCGATGGCAGGCGACGCCATCCTGCTCATTTGCCGGTACACCGGCATGTCCTTCCTCGAGCTGGCCCATGTGGTGGAGGGCGGGCCGGCACCGGCGATTGTCCGACCGGCGCATCCCGCCATTCGGAATCGTGGCATGACGGATACGGCCAAGGCC
>NZ_BAAILO010000356.1:0-441 GCF_054589115.1 Cupriavidus sp. 8B
TCGCCTCAGCCCTCGTTCGGGTCTCTAAACCGTAACTTCTGCAGGAAGGTGTTCCATGGATGTACAGCAACTCGTTTCTGAATTTCTCGCTTCCGAGCATGGGAGCCAGGCTGCCCAGGCGCTGGCAGCTCAGGGCATCAGTGCCGATGACGCCCAGCAGATGCTGAGCCAGGCCGCAGAGACAGCGCATGCCCACGCTGAGGAACAGAATGCCGGTCTGATGGGCGAGCATCCGGGTAGGAGCTTTTTTGCGGCTTTCGCCGCAGGACTGGTCCGGGGCGACGGGTTTTTCAAGTCCCTGGCGGAGGGCGGGGAGGGTATCCTGGCCGGCCGGGTCGCTGAGTCGCTGGCGGCGAAAATGGGCATTGACCCGTCCACCGCATCGACCGTGGCTGCCGCCGCTACTCCGTATCTCGTGGCGTTCCTGAAGGAAAAGCTCGC
>NZ_BAAILO010000357.1:0-17149 GCF_054589115.1 Cupriavidus sp. 8B
GCTGGCGGCGAAAATGGGCATTGACCCGTCCACCGCATCGACCGTGGCTGCCGCCGCTACTCCGTATCTCGTGGCGTTCCTGAAGGAAAAGCTCGCTTGAGACCCCAGCAGCCCGGATGATTGGGGGCTGGCCGGCCTCCCAGCCTAACTTGGTGGACCTCGGCGCCCTTGCCCAGTATTCATCGACGTCGTCGACGTCTGTCGAGCGTCTTCACCGCGCGGATACACGTGCCACAACAGAGATGTACATGGGAGGGTACATCTGGGTTCCCGTCGTTGCAGCTTAGCCAGCTTAGCCAGCTTAGCCAGCTTAGCCAGCTTGGCGGTAACTGCCGAGTGCGAGGTCACGGTTGACGAGATTATTTCCAATCGTCGCCGTCGGCGGCCAATCAACTGGTGGTCTCTAGCTCGTGGTAATCGGAGCGCCAGTTCGATGCGATTCGCTCCAGACAGCATCGACGTCCCGCAGCAAACTTCCTGCCGAGATGTAGTCCCCCAACTTCGCCGCCTTTGCCTCCAGGCTCTCCAGCTCACTTGCTGGCAAGCTGCTGAGCTCAAACTGACAGTACAGATTCCGCTGCCGGAACGATGCTTTTGGCCGCGACAGACCGGCGACCAATGCCGCTGGCGAGTTGACGGCAATGTTCTCGTGGCTCGATACTCGACGCGTATCCCTGCCTTTTGGCCGAGCCGGCCGAGCTCGATAGCGTCCTGCCAACCTAACTCGTAGTCCAAATCCAGGGCGGTTAGCGCTCTCCATTTTTCCCCCGTCCCCTAGAAGGAAAATTTTAATATGTGCCCTTTGGGGCACCTTCGTCCCAGCGTTGACTCGCCCGATTTCGCTCTTCTTGCTGGCCTGGCTCCGCCATTTCGGGACCGGGGTGGCTCAGGGGCGTACTTTCGGCCTATGAGCAAGTGGACAGGCGCGTTCTGGCCTAACACGAGGACCGTGCAGTCATACCTACGCGCGGGTTCCCGTGACTACCAGGCGGCAAGGACTGCTTGTTGCCAGCGCAGCCTCAGGATTGTTGCTGCTGAGCGTTCGAGATGCCCGGACGGTTCGCGCTATGCGAGTTATTTTTTCATTCTCCTTGGGCCCTGTTTGCTTCGGGTAACTGTTGCTCAATCTCAGCTAGCCTCAGGTTCACCAATTCGGAATGCAGTTTTAGCGCTTCAATCAGGAGCTTCGTCTCTATGTTCCCAGCTTGGGACGCCAGACTATCGAACTTCGTCAAAATATGTTTGACTCGCTCTGCTGCTGTCATCATTTCCTCCGATGCGCGAAAGCAACACGGTGCCGTGAGTGTCCGCTATTGCCCACTACTAGTCGTCGTGGCCGTGTCGGCCGTGTTCACCATGCTGACCGTGCTGACCGTGCTGACCGTGCTCCCCGTGGCCACGCCCGCGCCACCTCCGCTCGCCTTGGTCGTCGTCATCATCGCGTCCCCGCCAGTAAGGGGCATACACGGGCGCCGGAGCCACTACAACCGGTCGCGGGACATACACCGGCTGCGGCGCAACATATACAGGCGGAGCCACATAGACTGGAGCAGGTTCGGCATAGACGACACCGGGGACCCCAATGCCAATGTCTACATTCACGTGTGCTTGGGCAGTCGACGCAATCGCGAGCAGTGTGCCAGACAGCACCCCAAAGAAAGGAAGTTGTTTCATATGTTCTCTATCGCAAATCGGCAGTTATTGTGCCGCTTCGCGTTGGGAGCCTTGGTGCGTCAACTGTAAAGAAATGTAACGAAAACGCTGGCGAGTTGTGAGATGCGCGGGCGATGCGGTCTCTCGACGGGCGTTGCCTGCATATGAGGGGGAGCAGCGTCAACGATGTTGCCGCCCAAGCGTTGATAAGGCCGAGGCAATGTGCCTCATCTTCTGAGGAGGGGTACCGTGATGAAAAGATTCTGTGCGGTTGCTGTTGCAGCATTTTTTTCGGTAGGTCTGGCTTGCGCGCAAACTGCTGCGCCTGCGGCCGCCGCCAAACCAGCAGCGCCCGCTGCTACCACTCCGGCTACTTCTTCGAGCTGCGAAGCGCAGGCGGTTGACAAAAATGGCAAACCGCTAGCTGGAGCCGCTAAGGCCTCCTCTATCAAAAAGTGCGAAAGCGGCAACAAAGGCAACGCGTCAGCGGCCTGCGATGCCAAGGCCGTTGGGAAGAACGGTAAGCCACTCGCCGGTGCCGCGAAGGCGTCGTTTATGAAAAAGTGCGAAGCTGACGCCGGAAAATAATCTCCCATCCAGGTGAAAAGCCGGCAACACGCCGGCTTTTCTCTATTCTCTAACACCGTGCTCGATGGCGGTCATGCTTGCGATTTAAATCGCGGGTACGCTGACGACGACCGGTTCAGTGCTCCTCCGGTCGTCTTCTCGTGGTCATAAGATTCGCCGGATGGCTAACACCTCGCGGGCTTTTTTCGGTCTAGTGAGCAGTGTCAGCCTTCGTGCCCGTGTTGGCTGTGTTCCTCACGGCTGCGATGGCCTTGGTCGCTATGCTCCTCTTGTTCGCGCCATCTCCGTTCAAGCCAGTATTCCTCCCGTTGTTCGCTTTCGCCCCTATAGGGCGAGTATCGTGAGCTTGGAACAACAACATAGACAGGCCGGGGCGCTACATAGACCGGGATGGGTCGCGCAGGAGCAACGCCAGGAACGCCAGCGCCAATGTCGACATTCGCTGCAGCAAAGGCCGACGAGGCGACGCAGAACAGCGTCCCGACAAGGGCCCTGCCGACTGCACGGTGCTTCATTCCCGCTTTCTCCCGGCTTTTCCTGGTTGTATTTCCATGGACGCAAGCCTGTCCTTTGGATGATGATTGCTTGCTAACTCGCGTCGTTGGAGCGCGGGCTAGCGCCCGGTTTAATCATCTTCATCATGCCAGCGCCGCCACTCCCGATGACGGATGCGCCACTCACGCTCGCGCCGGCGCCTTTCTCGCCATTGCCGTTGTTGCCAGGCGCGAGCTCGCCAATCGCCATAATAGCCGGGCGCAACAATAATCGGCTGCGGTTCTGGGGCCGGCTCGTAGTAAACCGGGGGAGGCTCGTAGTAAACGGGGGCGGTGGCACCACGAACGCAGGCCCGGGAAGGCCAATCCCGATACCCACATCCACACGTGCCTCAGCGATGCCGGAGGCAAGAGCAGCGCCCGCAGCCAGTACGCAAATTGCCAGGGCTTTCCGCATGATGACGCTCCCGACGTTTCTATTGGCACGCTAGGCTGCCAATGGGCGGGACTGCATTTGTGAGTTTATACAGGGGTTACGACCTGTAACAAGACGGCAGTGCCGGAAGTTGATGTGGCCGCAGCTGCATACGCCGCCACTGTGCAGGATGAGGTAACCGGGCCGTCAATCTGGTTATCTCCGCGCTAGCGCAACTCGCATCGCATGCAGAGTGCGGAAGTTTGAATAGCACGTTGAAACGCCGACGAACCCTTGATATCTGCAGGGGCTTTGTCTGCAGGGATAAGGGAGAATCCCCAGCGCGCGAAATAGCCCGGGGCTACAGTAGGCAGGAGATACGCGTCTCGTGCCTCCGTACCTCGTGCCCGCATCAAGAGCGCTTTAACCAATCTGCTAGCGATGCCTCTTTCGCGGTATGCAGGTTCAACCGCTACCGAGCGGATGAGGATGGACTTGCCATGATGCTCCGTCGCTGCGCTGCCAACGATACGGCCATCACACGGCGCAACGTGGAAGTTTTCGATAATTTGAACAACATCTGCGGCAGGTAGCCTGCAGCGCTCAAGTAATGCGGCTATTTCCTTAGAATCTGAGTAAGAGGCAGAACGTAGATGAAGGTCGGTCAACATGTAAGTGTCTCCAACGTGTATTCGAGTCAGGGCTATGACAGGACGGCGGGAATATGCCTGCCGCGGGAAAACATCGCGGACACTTCGCGCCATAACGCGAAGCTCGTCGTCGGCAGCGCCACGGTGGCCTGCTCACGCAGCATAGCCGCCCACATTGAAGCCAACACGATTGGTTGCTAGGGTTTACTTGGCGGGGCGTGGGTGCACTGGGTTCCCGATGCGGAAGTCGACGCTGTCGTCCAGCTTCCGTCGAGACTGCTGGCCGAACGATTACGCTGACTCCATGGATGAAGTACCTGAACGTGGCTTGTGGCGAAACCGCTGCATTCGGCACTGGTAGCAAGACGGTAGGCTGCAAGCGTTGGGGTGCCGCTTGCCGAGTTATGGCTTGTTAGGGCGAGCAGCGCCGGCCGCACTCGATGACAGATTCGTAATCCTAGCGTCAGGTTCCAGTTGGCCTGGTTCTCTAGACTTGCTTACAAGGCTGGATAAGCCGTTTGTTAAGCAAACAGGAGAATCAGAGTGAGAACGTCAAAGAGATTAGTACTCGCCGCCGCCACCTTCGCTGCGCTTGGTTCTGTCGCTGGTGTGGCAAGTGCAGGTGTTACCTCGCCACGTGACCCGTTCACTGACGGCGGCCATTCCACGGGGGCTCGCGACACGTACACGGATGGTGGCCGGAGCCGCGAAAGTCAAGCCGACGCACGTTTCCTCTCCGCGCGCGCTGGGAAGTTTGACCCGCTCACGGATGGTGCACGCTCGACCGCCAGCCCCCGCGACCCGTTCACCGGCGGCAGCAACTATGCGCCCCAAGATGCGGAACCAACCGTTGCATAAGCAGTGGAACACGGAGCTTGGGACTCGGCGGGCCACAAAATCGAATCCATTGAAGGTCCGCCGCCCTTTCTAAGGCTAACTATGATGAGCAAGATTGTTCGATTTTGCGCTGCTGCGCTGTTGGCTGTGGCTACTTTGCAAGCATCTGCGGCACCCCATAGGCCGCGCGACTGCGAACCCTACTGCAGCGGTCAACACCAAGCCGACGGGAATTCATAAAACGGCAACAACAGCTGCAGAGTTGGCTATGCTGGCGGGTCCGATTACTTTGCTGCAATCGACGACGAAATGCCCAGGGTGCAATAGCAGGGGCGGATTTCGTCTCAGTTGACGACGGAGCACCACTGGTTAATGCATATGCTAATCGGAGAAATGAGAATTTCGCCTAATAAAATCCGCGAAGTGCCAGTTCGTGGTGACCGCACATTTCGCTATCCGGCGAAAGAAGCTGGATGCACAGAACCAAGGGGCCTGCCAGGCTCCGGGTCCTATGATGGCGGTCACGGACTCAAGTCGCGCTGGTGAGCGCCAGCACGTCGGCGCACCTGTCGAGAATAGCGGCCTGCTGGAGCAAGTCGGCGGCGTCATCGTGCAAGGCACTTGTATCGGCTTGCGCCATCCGTGCCTGAAACGTTGCCCGCAGCTTTGCCGCTTCGTGACGGAGTGTCTGGATGCCGGCTGAAACAGTCCAGCGAGGCCTTCTCCCATCGCGAGCACCCGGTAGCGGTGCGTCGTTCGTGGTCATGGGAGAAACGAGAATTTGATGCATATTGACCTTCAAAATTGCTATGCCTGGTTTCGCTTGGCACTGTCTCGCGAGCAGGTGTTCTGTTGCGGCAAGGAGTGGCAGCACACCGGAGGGAGCTCTCGTCGGCACCGACGAAACTCGGAGATGACGCTGCAGAAATCGCCCACGCATTGAACACAATCCCCGTGTCAGTTTGGTGTCAATCAAGTGCAGTATGGGCCCGATATTGCAGTGATTGCGGGTTAACGTTGATGCTGCGTGACGTCCAAATGTCGGTCTCTGACCACTCCGTTTTCGGGGCTGGCCACAATGACCAAGAGATAGGCCGGAAAACGCTGTTTAATTCTCAGATTAAAAACTCTTAATTCGCCATGGACTGGCGATGTAGTCCCGCTGCCAGCCGCGTCGGCATCCAGGCGACGCGGGTTCTTTTTTCACGCGTGGCATATAGGCTTCCAGTCCCCCAAAAGAACCTTGGCCACGAGTCCCCCGCTGACACTCCGAGCACCGCTTCGATTGGTGTTTCAAAAGTGGAACGGTCTGTTTATTTCCTATGCTCGCTTCAAATTGTCATTCGACGAAACTGTAGAAGAATCAATGCACTGGTGAGCTTGGCGTGTCTTTTGCTCAAGTCCATGGCGCCCCCCCTCAAGGGCCGACGATGCCTCCGGCCGGCCCCAATCAGGCAGGGCAGGGAACGTGAAGCTTGCCGTTGGTGTAGAGGATTTCATTTCAGCAGAGCCACGCCCGAGAACAAGTTTCAAATATGGGTCACTTCTGGCAGGAGTCTGCGATGAAATCCTTGTTGGCACTGGCGTTTGCCTTCTTCCTTGGCAGTTGTGGCGGTGGTGGAGATGGTGGTGGCAGCAGTGCCACCGCCCAAACTCTGTCCGTACCTCTTCTCACGGCTGTGGCAAATCTAGTGAATAACGGTATTACCGTTAAATTTTCAATCTCTGGCTCATCCGGAAATACGATAGTAACAGGCTCAGGGACCCTTACCGATGCGCCGGCCGTTGCCGCTACCTTGAACGGGGTCGCCGTCCTAAAGACAACGGAAACCGTGACAGGTACTGTAATGGTGAATGGCAATTCCGCTCCCTTGTCGCAATCAAGAATTATCTACAGAAATTCCAGCACCTTTGCTGAGGTCGTTGATGACGAAGGCAATCCTTATATTGTCTTCGGAAGTTACAGTTATCCCGAAATTGTCAGGGCTGGGGATGCGGCTACACTTGCAACCGGCACAATTTTCTCCGACAGTACGCGAGCGACGAAGACTGGTACAGTCACGCTTTCATATGCTGTTGCTGCTGATAGTGCGAGCAGCCTGCTTGTCACCTTCATCGACAGCAATTTCGATAACAGCAACAACAAGACAGCAGAAGGGCAGACAACTTTCCGGGTTGACAAAATCGGTAACATTACTTTTGTGTCCCTCAAGGCAACAGGATTTGCTGTCAATGGGCAAATACCGTTCTCGCTTGTATTTCAATAGCGTGATGAGTCGCGATTTACTGGTCTCGTCGAAACACGTGCATTGCTTCCAGGCAGCCCCACCCGAGCGCCAACGCACACGTTTTGCTGAAGTCGGATTCGAACGGTAGCCACGGAGTCAATGGACGCGTGGCAGCGAGCACCGGCCCATGGTTCATGGCGATAGTTCTCTTAGAAGGGGACGTTATGCGACTCACCTGGTTCATCCCAATCACCTTCGCAGCGATTATCAGCGGATGCGCGTCGACAGAATCCGTCAAGGAATCCAAAGAAGAAAGCGTGCATAAGGTCTATCAGGCGCCCTACGTGTCAGTGTACGACGCAACACTTGCTGCAACGAAAGCAAAGAAGCTTGAGCTTGTTGAGAGTGACAAGTCCGCTCGCTCCTCTGCGAAGCAGCGCCCCAAGAGCTCGTATCCCGCGACGCTCCATCTGCCTACATTATTATTATTTTTTATTTTCCAATGCGGTCTATCCCCACTAATCCGCAAAACGATTTCTTGAATACGGCACGCAAAGAGCGGAAGCGTGTCGAGGTGTACCTCGTGAACGGCATCAAGCTGACCGGTTCAATCGCGTCATTCGACCAGTTCGTTGTGATGCTCAGCGGGCCCGGCGGCATGCAGATTGTCTACAAGCGAGTAATATCGACCATCCAAGTGCCGACCGGTACGCGGCCATCGGGTTCAGGCGCTCGCCCCGAAGGGCGCACGAACTTCGGCGGTGAGTCGAAGGAGGGTGTTGTTGTCACGCGAGAGCGCCGTGTCACGAGGGCTGATGACGGAAACGAGTAGCTCCCTATTTCACTTTTGCAGCCTGCGAAAGCGGGTATGTTCGACCGGCACCCCAAGTGTTACACGTTCATGTCGCGTATTTTTTCTTCATTTTTGCTTTCCTCGGCATTGCTAACGAGCCAGGGCAGCCTCGCCCAGTCCTATGTCGAATGTAAGCTTCTTGACAAGGCGGAACTTCAACTGGCTCCGAAGGCGACGTTGTTGTATCTTCGATGTCGTGCGCGGCAGACTTCGTATGAAGCTGAACGAATCAAGGGCGCTTCGCAGAAGTTCAAGGACGACTTGTTGTTTGCGTGCCAGGACCAGGTGATTGCGGTCGAGCATCAGTTGCGCGTGAGTCACGGCTTCACGAGGGAGTCGCTGGCTAGAGAGAGGTGCGATTACTGAGGTCACAACCTGCGAATGGTGCAATCAATATAAACTCTCGCTGGGTCTTACTGCAGGACGGAGTTCGGCGCGCCAATTGGACGTGCCCTCCTGTAGAGTGCTGGAGCGCTCCGACAGGCTCCATGCTATGAATTGCTCTAATTTGAAATCCAGACAGACTTTTTTGCCCCGCGAGGCAAGGGTAGGCCCCGAGCCCCTCTTTCAAGACGCCAGCTTCAGTCCATCTGGTTTCAACGGTCGTGACAAAGCAGCAGCAATCCTATGGGTTCGCATGCAAATGGCACGGCATGGAATATCGCTTGCCGCTTTGGAAGCAACAGGTTGCTTCCAGCGTGCTGCTGCCAATGGGCCGGTTCTTTATCGGAACGCGGGGGGCAAAGCTGGGACGGCAACGGGTCGCTACCCGACTGGTTGCAAAGAGCCGTGAACGCAGGGCAAAGCATTGAGCATTTCCGCGTTGAGTGACTGAGGTGTACGCCCGGCAGTTACTTTGGCAGTCCTGGGAGCACCCCATGGTATTCCCGTGGTGAGGCGACGTCCTGGGGTGTTCTGCGTTCATTTGTGCGCTTGACGTTTCTGCTAGCGTGGTGGCGTAACGCACCCTTGACTCGCTTCGCGACAAACAGTGGCACATGGTCTTGAATGCGTGCCTCTGCAATGAAGTCCTGCAACGTTTCAACATAGATTTACGCATATCGGCTCCCCTCGGCGAAAAAAAGCGAACCGAAGTTCGCACAAGAAAATTCCGGGGCTGCGCGTGCGCGCTAGGAAATGCTATAGGGCAGGGCCAGCACCTTTGTCGTGGGCCAATTGCTTTGTGGCTTTCTTGGCCGTTTCGTCGGACGCGCCCGCGGGCGTCGAAAAGGCCGATTGCCATGCTGCTAGAACAGATTCGCTTCCAGTGGGCGCGTTCTTCGCGAGGTTTTCGAATAACTCCTGCGCATCGCGCTGACATTGCTGGAGGTGCGCTTGGGCGGCCGCCGAGAATTCACCTTGAATGCTCGACACGATTTCGGAGACCTGGCGGCTGTACGACGCCGCCTTTTCTGCTACGGGCTGCGTCAGGCGCGCAGGCAGGGCAACCCACTCTTGCTGGTTGTTGGCGGAAAGCGTCTTGCTCAGGATTCCCTGATTTTCGGCGAAGGTTGATTTGACTGCTTGCAAATTTAGCTCAGCCAGCTTTTCGATGCCTTCGAAGGCTATGGTCGCCAAACCAAGGAGCCTCTCCACGCCTGCTTTCTGCGCGGAGATGGATTGTTCGGGGATACCAGTGCTCATCACTGCTCCATAAGGTGAGACTGCGAGTGTTCGAGGGGAACTCTGAATCAGGACACGAATAATGAATGCGGTGCCACGGTGAAAGTCATTGATGCATTGCAGCAAGAACAATTCTAGGGGCGATTGCTTGGAAGTCAACTGTTTCTCCGCGGGCACGCTTGCGCGCTCGTAATGAAGTCAAGTTTCCGGTTGCCCGGAGAGGGCGTAGCAGATGCCGCCCACGCATTGAACACAATCAACATGTCGTTTTGGTGACAGGTTAGTGCGCGAAGATGCGTCTTGTTACCTGCGCGGAATGCATATGTAAAAGGGGGGCTACGGGTTAAGCTTGGCGCCGCCCACTGCGTACGCACTTCTGCCGGCTGCCATTCCGTCCCTGGCGCTGAGCGCAGAGTGGACCGAGTAAAGAAAGAAGAGTTTGAAATGCAGGCACAGGCAGCCTTCCCAGCAACACCGGCGTTGCTAACGGCAACATGGCTCGCACTGGGCGCATACCCGTGAGCCCGCCCCCGAGCTGGCGTCGCGCCTGTTCCAGCGTTTCTTCAAACCACACGGCTGCCCTCGCCAGCCGTGTCAGCGCAGTGCGCCGGCAAGGTGTCGCCAGACTTATCCAGATTTCGCGGGGCAGGATGGCGCGCAAATCGCTGGGTACTGCTCGCCGGAAGTAGAGCTGGCGCGACGTCTTGCGGGTGGTGAGGTAGGGGTGTGCCATGCTGCCTCCGAGACAAAAATGTAGCAGTCTCATGTAGCAGCCGCAGCCTGGAAAGCCAGGGCTGGCGCGGGTTTGCCAGGCGAGTAGGAGATTTAGCCGACCCGTAAGCGTCTCAGGGGAACGCGTGAAAGGCGCCAAGCAAAAAGAGCAATGCGCTCAACGTGAAGAAGGAAGCGATGGTTGTGATCAGCAAGGTCACTGCGCTGAAATCTTCCTGCCCGTAGGCCTGGCCCAGGGTGGCGTAGATGCCCATCATGGGCATGGCCGCCATCAGCACGGCCGCCGCGCTAAGCGAGCGATCGATCTCGGGCAGCCCGAGCATCGGCAGCATCGTGATCGCCAGGAAAACGCACAACGGATGCAGCACCAGCTTGCCCACGACAATCGGCGCGATCCGCGAGCCGAGCCCACCCATGGGCAGTCCGACCAGCGTTCCGCCGATGACAAACAGGGAGAGCGCACTGCAGGCGGTTGCCAGCGTATCGACGGTGCGGGTGACCGGCGCGGGCAATGTCAAGCCAAGCACCGACACCGCGAGCCCCGCGAGCAAGCCGATGATCAGCGGGTTGTAGATCAGCCGGGCCAGCGATTTGCCCAACGCTTGCCACCGGCCGGCGCCGCCTTGTTTGCGCTCCGCCATGAAGAGCAGGAAAGGAATCACCAGCAGGTTTTCCACCGTCATGTTGAGCGCGAGCGAAACGCCCGCCACCGGCGCCAGCGTCAGCAGGAGGATGGGATAGCCGATGAACCCGCTGTTCGAACACGACATGCCCATCGCATAGAACGCGCTGGTGGCCGGATTCAGCCGGCTGACGCGCCGGCACCAGGCATAACCCAGGCCGATCACCGCCCACGATCCGATGCAATAGGCGAGCAGGTAGCTGACGTTGAGAATCTCGCCAACCTGGCGTTGCGACAGCGCGCGGAATAGCAGCGCCGGCAAAGCCAGGTTGATCACGAATTTCCCAAAGACGCGCATGTCGGCCTTGGCAAACAGCCCGGCGCGGGTCGTCGCGAATCCGATCAGGATGAGAATGTAGATCGGCGCGATGATCGCCAGGATATCGAGCATGCGAGTCTTGTCGGTATTTTTGTCGGTTTATCTGCCTGCCTGCTTATGTCCGGCTACGCGCCTCAGAATTTATGGCGCAGGCCGGCCATGAAGCCCAGCCGGGTCGTGTTGCCGAACATATTGCCGCTGTTGTTGAAGTTCGGCGAGCTGTTCAGCGGGATCCAGGCGCCGCTCAGGTGGGTGTAGTCCACTGCCACATAGACGTCGGTACGCTTGCTGAAGTTGTAGTCCAGCATGCCCGCGGTGGTCATGCGCTTGCCGCTCGCGCCGGCGTGCTTGAGCCAGTCGTACTGGAAGGTGCCGATAAAGCTGAAGGCCTCGGTGATGTTCACGCGCGTGCCGATATAACCCACGTTGTTGCGGTAGTCGGCCACATCCAGGCGGTTGTTGGTATAGCCCAGGTAATACTGCGCGCGCGTGGTCTTCCAGGTACCCCCCAGGCCCCACACGGTTTGCTTGCTGGCCTGCGCGGCCGGCACGGCGCCGAAGAAGGCGGAGGAGACATCGTGCGTGACCTGGTAGACCGCGCCAACCTCGATCGGCCCGGTGCTGTAGACCAGCGAGCCGGCGCTGGCGTTGCTGGCCTTGATGCTGCCCGCGACCTCGCCAAAGGTATAGGCCGCCGCCGCCTGCAGCCCGCCGAACGATTTGATGTACTTGATGGTGTTGTCGTAGCGCAGGCCGGTGTAGTTGCCGCCCTGGTAGCCGACGATGGAGTTGTTGGCAAAGGCCATGGCCTCGTACGAGGACAGGATTTCATGCGCGAGGGTGTACTGCCGGCCAAGGGCGAGCTTGCCGTAGGCGCCGTCCAGGCCAACCACGGCGGTGCGCCCGAACAAGCGGCCGCCTTGCTGGCTGGTGCCGGTATCGGGGGCGAAGCCGGATTCGAGGATGTAGAAGGCCTTCAGGTTGTTGCCGAGGTCTTCGGTGCCGCGCAGGCCCCAGCGGCTGCCGGTGAGTTCGCCATCGGTCATTTCCCACTTGCTGTTGCCGGCGGCGTTCGCGTGGGTGGTGTAGCGGATGGTGGTGTCGACGAGACCATACAGGGTGACGCTGGATTGCTGGGCGAATGCAGGCAGGGCGGCGCTCCCGAGAACGAGCAGGGCGGCGGCTTTCATGTTCATGTCGATACTCCTCCAGATACTTTTCATGTGGATATCAATATTGATATTGATTTTTTTTAAAACACGGGCTTCGTAATTCGATTGGGCTTTTGTGTTTCGGCGCTTTCGGGGAAACGGGTCCCCTTGGGTGCGATCGCACCGACATCAGGTGAAAGAAGCGTGTCAGGGCCGTGATAGCGCCGATATCGCCAACAAGCGCATATCGGTGACGGGTGACGGGCGACGGGCGACGCCGGGAGAACCGGGCTTCAGAGAGCGCTGGTCCGCGGCGGACCGGCGCTCTTTGCTCTCTAGCCAGGCTGTGGTGCGCTCAGGCGGCTGCCCGGGCCACCTTTGCCTCGCCCATGGCCTCGGCGCGCAGCCGGTCGTAGTCCTGCTTGTCCATGGGAGCGGCGTCGGGCTCGCCGAGTTCGCTCATGCGGATGCGGTGGGTTTCCCGGGCACTCAGGGCTGCCAGGGCTGCAACGATCGTCACGGCGAAGGTGATCGTGCCGATCGTCAGCGGGATATTGGCCGATCCCGGAGGCGCCACGGTGGCGAACAGCGCGGGAAGCAAGGCGGTGACGGCGGTGCCGATATTCTGCGCGATGGCCATGGCCGACACGCGGGAGCGCGTCGGGAACAGCTCGGGGAAGAAGCTCGGGAAAATCGCGTTGTAGCCCTGGTAGACGATGCCCCACATCAGCAGCGATGCCACGATGGCAAGCGGCACGTTATGGATGCTGATGGCGTAGAGATAGAGGAAGGACAGCAACCCCGAGCTAAGCGCACCGACGACGATCGGCGGCTTGCGGCCGATCTTGTCGGACAGGTTGCCGACGATCGGAATGACCAGCACCGCGAGAATATTGCCTGCCACCGGAATCCACAGGTAAAGGCTCTTGTCGAAGCCGATGCCGTACGCCGGCTGCACCGCATAGGCCGCGCCGAAGATCGTGGCCACCACCGGGATCACGTTCATCAGAGCCATGCACACCACGCGGATCATGTCGCGCCAGCTGAACTTGAAGGCTTCGATGATGGGCGAACGCACCACTTCGCCAGCCTTGGCTTCCTTGGCAAACGCCGGCGTCTCGGAGACTTCACGGCGGATGATGAAGCCGGCCACCAGCACGAAGGCGCTCAGCAGGAAGGGAATGCGCCAGCCCCATGCATTGAACGCGTCCGACGGCATGTAGTACGCAAGCGGCAGGAAGACCGCGGCGGCCAGGATCTGGCCGGCCTGCACGCCCTGGAGCGTGAAGCTGGCGTAGTAGCCGCGGCGCCCGAACGGCGCGTGCTCCAGGATCATCGAGCTGGCGCCGGAGATCTCACCGGCGACCGCGAAGCCCTGGACCAGGCGAAGGATGACCAGGAGCACCGGGGCGAGCATGCCGACCTGGCTGTAGGTCGGCAGCAGGCCGACTGCCACGGTCGAGAAGCCCATCAGGAACATGCACAGCACCAGCACGTTCTTGCGCCCGTGGGTGTCGCCCCAGTGGCCCAGGAAGAGGGCGCCGATGGGCCGGGCGATATAGCCGACGCCGTAGGTTGCCAGCGAAGCAACGATGGCGACCTTGGGGTTGCCCGAGGGGAAGAAGATCTGGGGGAAGATCAGCGACGCCGCCGTCGCATAGATGAAGAAATCGTAGTACTCGAGTGCCGAGCCGATCCAGCCGCTCGCGGTCGCCTTCTTGGTTTGGCGCTTGCCGTGTAAGTCACGGTCATTGAGGGTAGTAGCCAATTTCGTCTCCAGTAATTGTTGCCTGGAAATTAAGCGATCCCCCGACAGCGGGCAAGGCAAATTCGCGCAATTTGCGCGCTATTCGCGCAGATTGCGCGATTCACGCCCAAAAGCCGGGTTTCTACCAGCGGGATGGCACCCCAATCCGTTGCAAAGAGCGACCGGATCCGGCGTCCGTTCAAGGGGCGCGGCAGCCTCACTGGGGTTGTCTGCTCCATCAGAAAGGTGACGTTGAGCACATGCGGCGAGCGTTGGTGCCCGTTCGCTCCCTTTCCCAACGTGGGGCACGTTACTCTGCTTCGGCTTCCAGGCTGGTTGCCAGCGCGTGTGGTCCTTGCGTCAGCTGCGCTTTGAGGAAATCGATGCAGGCCCGCATCTTGGCGGAGCCTGAGGCGCGCGCGGTGGTTACCGCCCATACGTCGGCCGGCTGGCGGTACGCGGGCAGCACGCGCACCAGTGCGCCGCTGCGGATGCTGCCGGCCACGTCCCAAATCGAGGCCATGATGATGCCGTAGCCTTCGTGTGCCCATTGACGCACGATATCGCTGTGGTTGGAGGCCATGGGCCCGGTGATCTTGACGGTTTCCATGCCATTGGGCCCGGCCATGCGCCATACCCCGAAGCGCTGGTCGCGGTCGCGAAAGGGCAGGCAGTCGTGCTGCGCCAGTTCCGCGAGAGTCCGGGGCCGGCCGTGCCGGGCCAGGTAGGAGGGCGCGGCGCACAGGATGCGGCTGCCCGGGGCGATCTTGTGGGCAATCAGGTGGGGTTCCTGGACTTCGCCCACGCGGATATCGAGGTCGAAGTTCTCGGCGATCAGGTCGACGCGGCGGTCCAGCAGTTCCAGCCAGACCTCGAGCGCGGGATGGCGCTGGCGCAGCAGGGATAGCGCAGGGCCGAGGTGGTCGCGCCCCAGCCGCAGGCTGGTGCTGATGCGCAGCAGGCCGCGTGGCTGTGCGCTTGCGCCGCCAACCGCTTCCAGCATGCTTTCGACGTCATCCAGGATTTTCTGGGCCCACTGGAACGCCGCTTCGCCGTCGGCGGTCACGCTGACACGGCGCGTGGTGCGGTGGAACAATTTGACGCCGAGCATGGCCTCGAGCGTGGCGATGCGCTTGCTCACGTGCGCGGCGGACAGGCCCATCTCGTTGGCGCCGGCGATAAAGCTGGCGCGCCGGGCCACGGTGCAGAACAGGCGCAGATCCCGCAGGAAGGGATCATTATTCGCTGATGGGACATTGTGAGTTTCCATATCGCCTGATTATAGTATCGACGTATAACAGTACGCTGTGCTGCGTGGCCGTTGCCCAGACGGCACACCGGGGTTTGCCCCGGCCCATTCATTGTTAGCGGCACAGCAACATGACAAAGCTCAACATCGGCATTGCCGGCGCCGGCCTGATCGGCCGCCGTCATATGGAACTGGTGCAGGCCAGCCCCACCTGCAAACTGACTGCCATTGCCGACCCCGCGCCGGCGGCGGCTGGCGTGGCGCGCGCCGCGGGGGTGCCCTTGCATGCATCGCTCGATGCGATGCTGGCGGCGCACCGGCTTGACGGCGTGATCCTCGCCACGCCCAACCACCTGCATGTGGAAGACGCACTGGCCTGCGTGCGGGCAGGCGTTGCGGCGCTGATTGAAAAGCCCGTGGCGCACAGCCTGGAGGAGGGCATGCGGCTGCGCAGCGCGGCCGAGGCGGCTAACGCTAGGCTGCTGGTCGGACATCACCGCGCGCACAGCCCGCTGCTGGCCCGCGCGCGCGAGATCGTGCGCGAGGGCGTGCTGGGCACGCCCGTGGCGGTGGTTGGCACGGCGATGTTCTGCAAGCCGGATGACTACTTCGCGGCGGCGCCGTGGCGCCGCCAGCCTGGCGGCGGGCCGATCCTGATCAACATGATTCACGAGATCGGCAACCTGCGGGCCTTGTGCGGCGAGATCGTGGCGGTGCAGGCGATGGCGTCGCACGCCGCGCGGCAATTTCCGGTCGAGGACACGGTGGCGATCAACCTGCGCTTTGCCAATGGCGCGCTCGGCACGTTCATGCTGTCCGATAGCGCGGCTTCGGCGCGCAGCTGGGAGCAGACCTCGCGGGAGAACGCGGACTACGCCAGCTATCCGGACGAGGATTGCTATGTGATCGCCGGCACGCGCGGCTCGCTCGCGGTGCCGACCATGCGGCTCAAGACCTATGCACGCGACCAGGACCGCTCGTGGTTCAAGCCCTTCCAGGCCAGCGTGGTCGAGCTCACGCGCGAGGATCCGCTCGCGCGCCAGCTCGCGCATTTCTGCGATGTGATTCGCGGCGTTGCCGCGCCGCTTGTCACCGTGCATGACGGGTTGCAGAATCTGCGCGTGACCGAAGCCATCGCCGAAGCTGCGCGCAGCGGGCGCATCGTCGAGGTGGTGGACGCCTGAGCCGAGCGTCTTTCAAGCCGGCGGCAACCGGCCGGCGGCAATCAACCAGACCGATCAGAGGAATCTCCATGAAATCCGTACTCGTCCTGAACGGGCCCAACCTGAACCTGCTGGGCACGCGCGAGCCGCAGATCTACGGCTCGACCACGCTCGCCGATGTCGAGGCCAGCCTGCGGCAGCAGGCCGGCCAGCTGGGTTTGTCCCTGGCCTGCTTCCAGAGCAACCATGAGGGCGCCATCGTCGATCGCATCCACGCGGCGCGCACTGAAGGCGTCAGCTTCATCCTGATCAATCCAGGCGCCTTCACCCACACCAGCGTGGCGATCCGCGACGCCTTTGCCGGCGTCGCCATCCCCTTCGTCGAGGTGCATATCTCCAACGTCCACAAGCGCGAGGCGTTTCGCCACCACTCCTACCTGTCGGATATCGCGGAGGCGGTGATGGCGGGGTTCGGCACCCAGGGGTACGGGCTGGCGTTACAGTTCATCGCAGCAAAACTGGCGGCCACGCCGGCCAGATAGCGTGGTGACAGACAGCAAAACAGCCAGGCTTGCACCTGGCTCAGATTGCTGACAAACCTGATGCACAAGCCGAAGCCGCCGAACAGGCCAAAGCCGCGCGCCATGACGAAGGCTGTCTCTCCTCAGGGGGAGAGGGCCGGGGAGAGGGGTGGCTTAGTCAATATGACTCCCCTGGGGCAAAGAGGGCTGGCCCGCCGCGAGGAATCAAACGCGGGTTAGCATG
>NZ_BAAILO010000358.1:0-321 GCF_054589115.1 Cupriavidus sp. 8B
GCAGCAACGCTCGTTGCATCGAGATCCGTGCCGTGTGAGAGCAGTCCGGCGTACAGCGAAATGAGTTCATGCGCGTCCCGCGCCTTGCGCGCAAGCAGTACTTCGCTGATGGCCGTGCGGGCATCTATCTCCATGATCATATCGGCAAACTGTACGGTGCCAATCTCCTTGAACATCAGATCGCGAGTGCGTTTTGGCACGCCATCAGTAGGCAAGGCCTCAAGCGCCAACGGGCGGAACTTCCGTGCGACTATCGATAGCGCTGCAGTGACGGGCAAAGCCGCGCACGAAGCAAAGCCGCCTGGCCCACTCCGCGGGTTG
>NZ_BAAILO010000359.1:0-891 GCF_054589115.1 Cupriavidus sp. 8B
CTGGCCCATGTGGTGGAGGGCGGGCCGGCACCGGCGATTGTCCGACCGGCGCATCCCGCCATTCGGAATCGTGGCATGACGGATACGGCCAAGGCCCAGCGTATCGAGCGCGTCTGGTCGAGCGCCAAGCCGCTGGTGCCGGGAGATGCAGCGATGCGGTACCTCGCTGCTCGCGTGCCGGGCCTCGTTGCGCCTCGCCCGAGCGCATTGCGGCTGGCGATGATGGACTACCGCCACGAGGGTGCTGTGCTGGGGCGCTATCCCACGATCGTTGCGCAGTTCACGCTGCCGGATGGTCGCATGGCGACGGTGCATCGCACCACCCTGGATCAGGCAAAGCCGGCCAAGGCGGTCATCGTGACGGCTGACGGGGAAATCCTGCCAGTCAAGCGCAATGACGTGACGGCGCTGCCCCTTGCGGGCGGTGCGGTCCGGCTCATGCCGCCGCGTGATGGCGTACTGGGTGTTGCCGAAGGGCTGGAGACGGCCTACGCCGCACACATGCTCTACGGTGTGCCGACCTGGAACTGCCTGAACCGCGTGCTGCTGCATCGGTTCGTGGTGCCGCAAGGCATGGGCATCCATACGCTGCACATCTTCGCTGACTTCGATGAAGTCGATCCGAAGACTGGGAAGTCTCCCGGCATGGCGGACGCGCTGGCTCTAGCCAAGCGCATCCGCGGCGAAGGGCTGACCGTTCACGTGCATCGCCCAATGGTGCGGGGCACGGACTTTTGCGACCAGTGGCTGACCGCCAATCGGTTGCAAGGCATTGCTGGCAGGCGCGCAGTCTACGCCTAGCCATTCAATCTGCAAACCGCCTCACGGGGCGGCACCTCATTCACTCTCTGCCCTGCGGGTTCTGCCCGCCGGGGAGAACCCTTGCGGCAG
>NZ_BAAILO010000360.1:0-218 GCF_054589115.1 Cupriavidus sp. 8B
AGCGCATCCAGCGTGGTGAGATTGAGCGAGTTCTCATCGCCCACAAGGACCGGCTCGTTCGCTTCGGATTCGACCTGCTCGACCATCTTGCGCGCGTGAACGGTTGCGAGATCATCGTGGTTAATCAGGAATCGCTGTCGCCAGAGCAGGAAATGGTTGAGGACCTGCTTGCCATCGTCCAAACGTTCTCATGCCGCCTGTACGGCATGCGCAAGTAC
>NZ_BAAILO010000361.1:0-1625 GCF_054589115.1 Cupriavidus sp. 8B
ACGAATTGAAGTCGGTCTGGAATTCCACCCTGGCGTTCGTCAAGTCCATATGGTTTAGCCTGTCAATCGGTCGGTGTTTCGGGAGGGATGCCGCCCGCGAATAAGAGGGGCGGCACGTAACGTTCAGACGCCGCGCACTGTGGTCATCAGCTTCAGGTGGGTCGTGTAGCTGCGCAGGCCGAGCGGGTGGAAGCTGCGCAGGAAGCGTGCCACCTCGTCGTTGATGTCGGTCTGGTCGCGAATGCCATTCCACACCATGAAGTCGAACTGATCCATCGTGCGGTCGAACTTGGCCAGCACGCCCAGCACGCGCATCGAGAAGCGAGAATAGGCCTCGACCGTGAGGCTCAACGATGGCAGCGTGACCGTCGGCTCAAACACAATATCGTTCTTCGCTCGCATCTCTGCTTCGCGCTGCGTGCGCAGCGCTTCGGCGACGCGCAACTGCTCGTCGACGTAGTCCTCCATGCGCGACAGGGCGCGCTCGAAGTACTCTTCCACGGCGGCTAGCTCGGCCTTGGCATAGGTCGCGCTGCCAAAGCGCTGCAGGTTGATGCTCATGCGGTTCATGAACGGCCACCATTGTTCAAACAGCGGGCGCAGGCGGGTGTGGTTGAGCTTGATGGCGACCGGCACGACCGCGGCGCCAGCGAGTTGGCGGGTCAGGATCTGGACGCCGATTTCGCGACGCCGGCGAATGATCGCGGCGCGGTCCTCTGGCTTCAGTTCGCGAAAGCGCTTGCGGGTGTTGTCGACCTCAGCCTTCTTCTCAGCGGCCTCCTCCAACGAGATCAAGCCCTCTTTGCGCAGCATCTCGGCCGCCGCATCCATTTCTTGCAGTTCGCGTTCGAGCGAACCGTCGTCCGCGCCGTCGGTGATGCCGGTGCCGGGAGCCATGTCGGCCAGCTCGATCGCCGCGCCGCTTGCGGCCAGGGTATCGGTTGCGGCGGCGAGTGGCGCGTCGTCCAGTGTGGTGACAACGGCGGTGTCAGTGTTGGTGGTCATGCTGTTCTCTCCTGAATGGACCCCCAAAGTTGGGCGATCCGCGTTGAATGGTTGCGTTGTGGTTGATGTTTGTGCGGCTAGCGGTTCGAATGGAAGGTGGCGGCAAGGCGCCAGGCGAGGGCACCGATGCAGACGGCCGCGCCTGTCCAGACGGCGGCGGGCAGCGACATAGGCATAAGCAGGGCCGAGCCGCTGATGCCAAACGTGACCAGCAAGCCGTGCGCCGCGAGGTGGAATCCCACGGGACTGGCCACCCCCGCCGCAGCGGCCCGGATGCGGCGCTGCACCGCGCCGTCGTTGAGCATGGCTGCCATGAAGAAGAGCGTGCCCCACACCCAATTGCCGGCGACCGTGGCCCGATAGATCGCGCGATACAGTTCCATCCAGAGGTGCCGCATCCAGTGCGAGGCAACGCCGGCTGTGCCCCCATCGCTGACAAGAGTCTGGTTGGCGGAACCGGCATAGGAGCGGCGTATCGCGCCCGAGTCGACGAACCAGGTGCGGAACCGGTCGTTGGCGCGGCCGGCTAGATCGTTGGCCCGGTTTTCCCCGAACACGGATTCGACCGAAGCCTGCTCAGCGGCATCGATCTCGAAGTGCCTGTCATCGGGCAGCACGGG
>NZ_BAAILO010000362.1:0-365 GCF_054589115.1 Cupriavidus sp. 8B
GAGCGCATCGAGGCGGGATGGTGGGCGGGCGAGGTGGTGACGCGCGATTATTACGTGGCCGAGGGCCGGGATCACGCGCATTACTGGGTGTACCAGGAGCGTATGGGTAGCCGCGAGGGCGACGAGGCGCGGTGGTACCTGCACGGCCTGTTCGGGTGAGGCAACGCCATGGATTCCCTGCTGACCGGCGGCGGCCTACCCGACTACGCCGAGCTCCATTGCCTCTCGAATTTCTCGTTCCTTGACGGTGCTTCGAGCGCCGAGGAACTGGTCGAGCGCGCGGTCGAACTCGGTTACAGCGCCCTGGCCATCACGGACGAATGTTCGCTGGCAGGCATCGTCCGCGCCCACACCGAGGCCAAGAA
>NZ_BAAILO010000363.1:0-3823 GCF_054589115.1 Cupriavidus sp. 8B
GGTCGAGCGCGCGGTCGAACTCGGTTACAGCGCCCTGGCCATCACGGACGAATGTTCGCTGGCAGGCATCGTCCGCGCCCACACCGAGGCCAAGAAGCACGGCCTCAAGCTGCTGGTCGGCGCCTTCTTCCGGCTGGTCAATGCCGACGGCAGCCCGGCTGTCTCCTTCATCGCGATCGCGCGCAATCGCGAAGGCTACGGCAACCTATGCGAGCTCATCACGCTGGCCCGCACGCGAACTGCCAAGGGCGCTTACCTACTGACCCGCCGCGACCTGGATGCGCCCGAGGGCAACTACGCTCATCTGCGCGGGCTGCCGGACTGCACCATCATCTTCACGCCGGAGTATTGCGCGCCGGCGGACTGGCTTGATGCCCAGGCCGCGTGGATCACCTCGACTTTCGCGGGCCGTGCCTGGATTGGCCTGACGCTGCTGTACCGTGCGATGGACGACATGCACCGGGCAGCCGTGATGCAGGCGGCCGCGGCGAATCACCTGCGGGTGGTGGCCACCGGCCACGTGCTGATGCATGTGCGCTCGCGCAAACCGCTCCATGACGTCCTGAGTGCCATCCGGCTGCGCAAGGCTGTGCCGGAGTGCGGCTACCAGCTGACGCCCAACGCCGAGCAGCACCTGCGCTCCCGACTGCGGCTATCCAACATCTACCCGCACCGCCTGCTGACGGAATCCCTGCATATCGGCAACCTCAGCCGGTTCTCGTTGGACGAATTGCGCTACGAGTATCCCGAAGAGGTGGTCCCAAAGGGTGTCAGTCCAAGCGACTATCTACGCGATGAGACCTATATTGGCGCCCACCGTCGCTTTCCCAATGGCATCCCGGCGCCGGTCCAGGCGCAGATCGAGCATGAACTCGCGCTGATCGGCGAAATGCAGTACGAGCCGTATTTCCTGACGTATACGACATCGTCCGCTTCGCCCGTGCCAATCGCATCCTGTGCCAGGGTCGGGGCTCCGCTGCCAATTCCGCGGTCTGCTACTGCCTCGGCATCACCGAAGTGGATCCGGCGCGCGGCAACCTGTTGTTCGAGCGCTTCATCAGCAAGGAGCGCGGCGAGCCGCCTGATATCGACGTCGATTTTGAGCACCAGCGGCGCGAGGAGGTCATCCAATACCTGTACGCCAAGTATGGGCGCACCCGCGCGGCGCTGGCGGCGGCGGTGGCGACCTACCGCCCGCGCAGCGCGCTGCGTGAATCCGGCAAGGCCTTGGGCGTTGACCCGGCCATCGTCGACCTGGTCGCGAAGGCCCATCACTGGTTTGACGGCAAGGCGGACCTGCTCAAGCGCTTTGCGGAAAGCGGCGTCGATATCGAGAGCGAGCTGACCCAGCGGTGGGCCAACATGGCGATGCAGCTGCTGGGCTTTCCGCGGCATCTGTCGCAGCATTCCGGCGGTTTCGTGCTAGCCCGGGGAAAACTCTCTCGCCTCGTGCCGGTTGAGAACGCGGCCATGCCAGATCGCAGTGTCATCCAATGGGACAAGGATGATCTGGATGCCGTTGGACTGCTGAAGGTCGACGTGCTCGCCCTGGGCATGCTCTCCGCGATCCATCGTGCGCTGGATCTCGTCTCTGAACAACGCGGTGAGGTCTTCGAACTGCAGGACATCCCCGCCGAGGATCCGGCCACCTACGAGATGCTCTGCCACGCCGACAGTGTCGGGGTGTTCCAGGTGGAATCTCGTGCGCAAATGTCCATGCTGCCCCGGCTGCAGCCACGCACCTTCTACGACCTGGTCGTCGAGGTCGCCATCGTCCGACCAGGTCCGGTACAGGGCGGCATGGTGCACCCCTATTTGCGCCGCCGGCAAGGCAAGGAACCGGTGACCTATCCCAGCCCGGAAATGGAAAAGGCGCTGTCGCGCACGCTCGGCGTGCCGATCTTTCAGGAACAGGTGATGCAGGTGGCCATGCTCGCGGCCGGCTTCTCGGCTGGCGAGGCTGACCAGCTGCGTCGGGCCATGGCGGCCTGGAAGCGCAAGGGCGGCCTGGAACGCTACTACGACCGCATCATCACCGGCATGTTGGAGCGTGGCTACGAGCGGGAATTTGCTGAAAGCATCTTCCGGCAGATCCAGGGCTTCGGTGAGTATGGCTTCCCGGAAAGCCACTCGGCCAGCTTTGCACTACTGGTCTACGCCAGTGCCTGGCTCAAGCGCCATGAGCCAGCGGCTTTCCTCTGCGCCATGCTCAACAGCCAGCCCATGGGCTTCTACAGCCCCTCTCAGCTCGTGCAGGATGGCAAGCGGCACGGCGTCGAGGTCCTGCCAGCGGACATCGCCGTCAGTTGCTGGGATTCGACACTGGAGACGCGCGAGCGCAAGCCGCCGGCGGTCCGCCTTGGCCTGTCGCTGCTGCGTGGCATGCGGCAAGAAGCGGCTCTGCGCATCGAAGACGCACGCTCGGTGCGCGCATTCACGAGCGCCACGGATCTGGCCCGCCGCGCCTCATTGGACCGACACGACATCCAGGCGCTGGCCGCTGGGAACGCGCTGCGCGTCCTCACGGGAAACCGGCGACAGGCCCTGTGGCAGGCCTCCGTTGCCGTGCCCGACAAGGACTTGCTGCGTCCCGCAGACCTGGTGGAGCAACCGCCCGTACTCGCACCGCCGAGCGAGGGCGAGGAGATCGTGGGGGATTACCGGTCCATGGGACTGACACTGAACCGGCACCCGCTCGCGCTACTCCGCGCGCAACTCGCCGCGCAGCGCTATGAGCCGGCATCCACCCTCTTCGGCTACCAGAACCGCCAGCTGGCGCGTGGTGCCGGCATTGTCACGGTGCGCCAGCGGCCAGGGACCGCGAATGGAGTCCTGTTCATGACCATTGAGGACGAAACCGGCACGGTGAACGTCATCGTGTGGCCATCGATATTGGAGCGGCACCGCAAGGAAGTCTTGGGAGCTCGCCTAATCGGCGTCCTCGGGCAATGGCAATGCGAGGGCGAGGTTCGGCATCTGGTGGCCCAGCGCATGGTGGACCTCACACCTTTGCTCGGTCGGCTGCCGACCAGTGGTCGCGATTTCTGCTGACGTATTGGTGAGATAGGATGGCTCGGGCAGAATTCTGTACCGCCGACTGTGGAGGGGTACCCGGCTATGCTTGTCAAGAAAACCGACGAAAAGGTGTCTCAAATCTCCGCTCTTGAAGCGCTGATCGCGGCTGGCGAGGGCCGCCATATCAAGCACGCGGAAGAGGAGTTACGCAAAGCTCGCGCCGGAATCAAGGGTGAGCAGGAAGCGGCGTACCTGATTGATTTCCATTTTGAGAAGTCAAAAAATACTGCCGTCGTCCATGATCTTCGCTTGGAAATTGGCGGTCGTGTTGCTCAAATCGATCACCTGTTGGTTCACCGGACTCTGAACGTATTTGTCTTGGAGACGAAGCGCTTCCATGCCGGCTTCAAGATAACCGACGAAGGAGAGTTCCTGCGTTGGAACGATTGGAAGAAAACTTACGAGGGAATGCCCTCCCCCCTTGCGCAGAACGAACGTCATATCGCCGTGCTGCAAGACGTCTTCTCCGAGATCGAGATGCCCACTCGTTTGGGAATTCGCTTGGCACCGACCATCCACAACGTTGTTGTGGTATCTCCGAACGCGCGCGTAGATCGCTCAAGATCGTTCGATTCGAGTCGAATCATTAAGGCTGATGCTCTATCGGATTTCGTGAGCAGATGCAAGCCTTATAGGCGGCATGTCGATGAGACTTATGACGAGGCGGTCGAGGCTTGGCGCGATCCGGTCGCACGCGATGGATACGTGTTGCGATCAAGGTCAAGGTTTCATTCAGAGCAGCCTTGGC
>NZ_BAAILO010000364.1:0-1724 GCF_054589115.1 Cupriavidus sp. 8B
GGTTCGTCAGAAAAAAGTGTGGGTGGACGGAGGCTCGGGGAGATTGCCAAGTGCATGATATAGCGCGATTTCTGTCGCTCTGAAGGTCCGGAAGCCGTACGCTTTTCTCATGGTGACTTTTGCCTTGTTGTTCAAGCCCTCGACGATGCCGCTGGAGAACTGCCTGCGTGCTCGGAAGTAGTTGAGGATCAACTCGCGGTGGGCGCGCACGGTGCGGGCGAACTTCTTCATCGGCTCGATGCGAGAGCGCATTACCTGAGTGCACCACAGGTCGAGGAATTTTCCGGCCCACACAGGCGAGATGTAATCCCAGAGTTGCTGGAATTCTTCTTTAAGCAGCCAGGCCCGTACGGTGCGCAAGTTGTATTGAAGCAGATCGCGCAGACGCAGCCGCTGTTTGTCGGTCAGATTTTCCTGGCGCTTGAGCAGGCACCAGCGGGACTTCTTGAGCACCGGCTCATATCCGTCGCGGCTCATGCGGCGGCTTTCCTCGGCGCGAACCTCATCGATCGCCTTGTTCATCTTGGCAACGATGTGGAAGCGATCCAGGATGTTCAGTGCGTTGGGGCAATGCAGCGCAATCATCTCGAGATAGGGCTTCCACATATCCGAGCAGACGAACTCGACCTTCTCGCAGAGCTGTTTTCCTATCATCGCGAAGAACCTGGCGAAACTTTCTTTCGTGCGCTCCTGCCCGACCCAGAGCAGCCGTGTGCAGCCGGCCTCGATCTGGTAGACCAGTGTGAGGTACTTGTGTCCACGACCATACTGGATTTCATCGACGCCCAACGCGCGGATCGTGCCGAGTTCGCGATGGTTCAGCCCCCAGTCGACGACCCATTCCACTGCGTTGAAGACCTTCTCCCAACTGGTTCGGAAGCTGAGTGCTGTTTCTTTCCAGGACAGCTTACGTGCCCATTGCGCCAGGAAGATCATGTAAGCGCGGGTGAGCGTGTGCTTGCCGTTGGCCCACGGCAGAGCTTCGACCTTCACGCCACAGGCACGACAATCGACGCGCCGCATGGTATAGAGCAGAAACACGGCAAAGCCCCAGACGGGGATAAACTCGAAGCGGCGCTGCGTGAGCGAGTCGTAACCCCGCGCAGGCTGGTTACAGCACGAGCAAATCGGCTTCGAACCCTTGCGCGGCCGAACGTCGATCTCGATGGACTGGGTTGCCTCGCACAGCCGTGCACCTTCATATACAAAGCCGGGAAAATGATGACAGGCGTTAAGCAGACGGGTCAGCAACATGGTTAGCAAGCTCAGAACCGGCAAGGACAAAGCCGCCATTGTCACCGAACAGCAAGCGCTCGCGCAGTACGTCCCAGATCTCCATAACTGGCCTGCGTCGTGGCGAGTCGACGACGAAGATATTTCGACTGGACGGGCAATCGTAGCAATACTCACGCCTTTCCTTGAGCATCTGCTAACCTTGGGGTACGCACGCAAGACATTGCTCCGGCACCGCGATCACATTTGGATGCTCGGCGGCGAAATGATCCGACGCCGCCATGAAGATCCCGATCTCCTTACCCTCCCGGTGGCAACCCTCCTGGACAAACTCATCGAGGAAGACGGCGGACCGCTCATCTGGCCAGCTATCTCCGAGTCCGCACAAAATTCCTTTGATGCAACATGTCGCAAGCTCTATCAGTATCTGAATCGAGTGTCACTTGGCTAGCCGCGCACACTAATTCACCCACAGATTCCGCCGACGATCC
>NZ_BAAILO010000365.1:0-324 GCF_054589115.1 Cupriavidus sp. 8B
CGCTTCGGGGTGTCATACAACGAGGCCCATGTCTGGCGCATCCTGGATTCGCTCGGCTTCTCGCCCCAACGCCCAGACCGACGCGCTATCGAACGCGACGAGGACGCCGTGCTGGCGTGGAAGCAAAAGACCTGGCCCGCGCTCAAAAAAAGTGTACGCGGGAGCAACGGCTGATCGTCTTCATTGACGAGTCTGGGCTCTCGGAACGACCCACGCGCGTGCGCACCTGGGCTCCGAAAGGTCAAACTCCGGTCATCCAGTTCCACTTCAACTGGAAACATGTCTCGGCCATCGCGGGTCTGAGTTATCACAACTGCCTGTTCC
>NZ_BAAILO010000366.1:0-207 GCF_054589115.1 Cupriavidus sp. 8B
ATGCACAGCACCTGCCCGTTGCTCGCGCAGGCGCGTGACGCCAAGGGCAAGCTGGCCGAGCAGGTCATCCTCGTGAAGGATCTGCGGACCAGCTACCAGGCGAAGCAGCAGGCGATGAAGCCGATGGCGGAAGCCCTGGGTGAGTTGCCTGCCCAACGCGCCGCCCTGGCGGCCTTGCAGACGGCACTGGCTCGCGATCAGCAGGAA
>NZ_BAAILO010000367.1:0-233 GCF_054589115.1 Cupriavidus sp. 8B
CACAGGGACTGCTGCGCATCGTGCCAATGCCCAGCCTTGGGCGGGCGACGCACGATGTGCACATTCAGGCCGTGAGCTTGCTCAAGGGCGGCGGCACAGCGCCCCGCATACGCCGAGTCGGCAAACAGCCGCTGCAACGTGCCGGCCTTGGCGCAAGCTTGAGCCACCACCGTTGGCGCTGCGTCGCGATCTTGTACGCTAGCGCTGGTAATGCATACCGCCAACAACAGCCC
>NZ_BAAILO010000368.1:0-1243 GCF_054589115.1 Cupriavidus sp. 8B
TAGGGAATTGCTGATCAATAGCAGCGGCGCTGAAGGTCGGCGGTTGTTTGGCGCCTGATTTTCACCATGCGGAAGAAGAGAGGGGTCCGAGCCCGATTTCGCGCCGCATGCCCCCCATCTCGTGCCCTTTCGGGCTCGATTTGCATGTTCAAGACGGATTGCTCCCCTGAAACGCCAACAACGGCTTTTTGGCGATCACCAGATTTGCCAGACCGAACAGGCTGAACATCTGTGCCGTGTTCTTGGCCAAGCCCTTGTAGCGGGTCTTCTTGTGACCAAACAAGTTCTTCACCACGTGAAAGGGATGTTCCACCCGCGCCCGAATCTGGGCCTTCTTGCGTTCCACTGCCTTCGTCAGGTCCTTCCACCGACCTGCCGGCATCTTTTCAATCTTGCTGCGCTTTGCCGCTACGTGCCAGCTTATGTCAGCGCGGATCGTCCCTTGCCCTTGGGCTTGTTTGATCTCATCCCTGCGCTCCACACCCGTGTAACCCGCATCAAGATGCACTTGGCTTTCCTCGCCATGCAGCAGGTGATGGGTGTGAGCGATATCGCTTTCGTTCGCCGCCGTCGTGTGCAAGCTGTGAACCAGTCCCGAGTCGGCGTCGGCGCCAACGTGCGCCTTCATGCCAAAATGCCACTCGTTTCCCTTCTTCGTCTGGTGCATCTCCGGATCACGCGACTTGCCTTTATTCTTGGTCGAACTCGGTGCCGCGATCAGCGTGGCATCGACCATCGTGCCCTCTCGCATCAGCAACCCGCGCTCACTGAGCACGGCCTTGACCTCATCGAACATCGCGGCAGTCAACGCGTGCTTCTCGAGCAACCGGCGAAACTTGAGCAGCGTGGTCGCATCAGGCGCCGACTCTTGCGACAGATCCACCCCCACGAATTGACGCAACGCCTGGCTGTCGTAGAGGGCGTCTTCCACGGCTTCATCACTGAGACTGAACCACTGTTGCAGACAGTACATCCGCAACATCCTCTCCACGCCAATCGGCTGCCGCCCAACACGGCCGCTCGTCGGATACAGCGGCTCAATCAACGCGGTCCACCGTGCCCACGGCACGATCCGATCCATCTCCCCGAGAAACTTCTCGCGCCGTGTCACGCGCTTCTTCTTCGCGAACTCAACATCGGCAAAGCTCGTTTGTTTCATCCTTGTCTTTGTTTTTCATGCCTTCACCTTCAACGCGCCACGCTTTCCGCCGGATGACCTGTAGCTGAATTGATCAGCATTTCC
>NZ_BAAILO010000369.1:0-10905 GCF_054589115.1 Cupriavidus sp. 8B
ATCCACGAAGGAGAGCGGGCACAGGGGCGACGCTTCGCGTCGCGCGCTATCCCTCACCGGCCGGAAGGCCGATGTTTCCCGCGCGAACTGATGAATCCCACCAACGACGTGCTGGAGCAGCGGCTGGCCGCGCTCGAGGGCGGCGTGGGCGCGCTGGCGCTGGCCTCCGGCATGGCGGCCATCACCTATGCCATCCAGGCCATCGCCGAGCCCGGCGACAACATCATCTCGGCCAGCCAGCTCTACGGCGGCACCTACAACCTGTTTGCGCACACGCTGCCGCTGTCCGGCATCGAGACCCGCTTTGCCGATGGCCGCAACCCGGCCGCCTTCGGCGACCTGGTGGACGAGCGCACCAAGGCGATCTTCGTGGAGTCGGTGGGCAACCCGCTGGGCAATATCGTCGACATCGAAGCCATCGCCAAGGTGGCGCACAGCCACGGCATCCCGCTGATCGTGGACAACACCGTGCCCTCGCCCTACCTGTGCCGGCCGTTCGAGCACGGCGCGGATATCGTCGTGCACTCGCTCACCAAATACCTGGGCGGCCACGGCAACAGCGTGGGCGGCGCCATCGTCGACAGCGGCAAGTTCCCGTGGGCCGAGCACCCGCCCTCTCCCCCGGCCCCTCTCCCACAAGTGGGGAGAGGGGAGCAAACCCGGCGTATTTGCCGAAGCCGCCGAACGGGCCAAAGTCTGTGGTGGATCCGCGAAGCACAAACAAAAACGCCCACCAATGAGGCGGGCGCGAATCCAATTCCTTGGTGGGATTGGAGGAGACGTTTGAATGATAACCGCAATACGGGTTATCCCGCAACTACCCAATTGAAATATGCTTATGCCCACGCCGCAACAGCCGTTTACATCACATAGACGCCTGCAACCCCGCTTCCAGGCATATTCAAGTGCGTTATAAGAGCATGCGCTTTTACTCGTTCCTTGAACGTATGCACCTCCCTACAATAGGCATCCTTGCTTGCCGCCATCCCGGCAAGCCACGATGCACACAAACAATATGGGAGCTATAGATGAAACTGGGTTTCGGAATTCGACTGATTGCCGCGGTGCTCGCGCTCGGCGTTATCCAGACGGCCGGCGCGGCGGATCCTGACAAGAAGGAAATCCGCTTCGGCGCCACCGCTGGCCCTTACTCCGACCAGATCCGCTACGGCATCAAGCCCCTGCTGGAAAAGAAGGGCTACAAGGTCACCATCGTTGAGTTCAGCGACTACGTGCAGCCCAACCTGGCGCTGGCGGATGGCGCCATCGACGCCAACGCCTTCCAGCACGTGGCCTACCTGAAGAAATTCTCCGGCGACCGCAAGCTGCAACTGTCGGAAGTCATCCAGGTCCCCACCGCCCCGATCGGCATCTATAGCCGCAAGCACAAGTCGCTGACCGAAGTAAAGCCAGGCGCGTCGGTGTCGCTGCCTAACGATCCGTCCAACCTGGCGCGCGCCATCGCCATGCTGCAGCAGATCGGCTGGATCACGCTCAAGGCCGGCACCGACCCGATCCGCGCCAGCGAGCGCGACATCGAAGGCAACCCGAACAAGCTCAAGCTGATCCAGCTTGAAGCCGCGCAACTGCCGCGCTCGCTCGACGACGTGGACTACGCCTTCGTCAACGGCAACTTTGCGCTGTCCTCGGGCCTGAAGCTGACCGAAGCGCTGAGCCTGGAGAAGATTCCCGACTACTACATGAACCTGGTTGCCGTGCGCACCGCCGACACCGGCAAGCCGTTCGTCAAGGACATCCGCGAGGCTTACCAGTCGCCGGAATTCAAGGCGACCACGCAACAGCGCTTTGCCGGCTTCCTGCCACCGGCCTACCAGCGCTGAGTTTGACGCTACCCGCGCCCGAATCCGCGTTTGCGCGCTGACACCACCATCGGATGCTCGTCGAAGCTGGCGAGCAGATTGGCTTTCTGGGTGTCGGTGAGTTGCGATTGGGCGATCATGTCCGGCCAGTCCCGCACGGCCGCAAGAACCGTGCGCTGGATTGCCGCGGCAGCCGGCTTTTCAACCAGGCCAAGGTGAGCGCAAAATTCCCGGACGGTCGAGGGTGTTAGACTGGGCTTTGCCGTCTTGCCCTCCTGCGCCGGCCGGGCCTTTCCCTTCGGTTGACCAGCCAGGTCCGGTGGCACGATCAACAGAGCGTGCCCGGTTCGGCGCTGATAGGCGCTGTACGCCACGATGTCATAAGCGGGTGACAGGCTTGGCGTCTTGCCGTCTCTGTAGATCACCCCCAGGTTCTTCAAGTGCATGTCCGGGTTGCCAAGCAGCTCGTTGACGGTCATCCGGCGCAGCAGCTCGTGCACCGCAGGCTCCCCCAGCGACAGTTCATTCAGCATGACCGCGGCAATGTCGAGGTAGCTGAGAGTGTATTTGTCCTCGGGCTGCACATCCATGATCTGCGCAAAATCTTCCACGTGAAAGCGCGCGCCCGGCGCCCGGTCAAAGCGCGTCACCGCGAGGAAGTTCGTCTGCTGCCCGGCGTCGCCAAGATCGTAGCCGTGCGCAACCGTGAGCTTCTCCAATGGCTCGAGCTTTGCCTCGCAGGTGGTGACCCCCGCGGCAGCGGCCAGGCGCAGCGAGAGTTCTTCCAGCTCAGGCAGGCGCGGGTAGCCCACCACCGGCAGCTTGGCAATGATGTGGGTGTCATGCATCCTGGTGCGCCCGACGTACCGATCGCCATCCTTGATGACCCCCACTTTCGGCTGAACGCCCGACACCGATACCCCGTCGTCCATGGGCTCCTCGGTCACGCTCATCTCCAGCGAGTCCGCATCCTGGGTCACCAGGTGGGTCAGCTGCTCGCGCGTGAGCGTCGCGGGGTAGGCGTAGACGTTCCCGGGAAGGTCACGCCCGCATCCGGCCAGCATCTCGAAGTGGTCTTTCGGGTCGCATCCGCGTACCGCCGCAACATGGTCGCGAAATACGCCTTCTGGCAGCAAGCCCTGGAAGAACGCCGGCAGGAGCCAGCCATTCCTGTTGGAGTAGCGGCCGTTGAAGAGGCTTGAACCAACGTTTGCCCACAGCGCGCGCTGGGCATTGGGGTCGTCGGCCAGCATGGAAAGGGACAGCGTCGGGGCGCCGGCCTGCCGCGCGAAATCCTCGTCCGCCACGAAGCGCAGGATGGGCTGGTCCTCGCCGTACTTGAAGAGGACGCCAAGACGCTGCTCACCTAGGGAGATAGCCAGCGCCTTGATATTCATGACCGGCGGGCGCGCAGCCGTTCGAGCGCGGCCTGCACCTTGGTCGGCACGGCCGGTGGCGGCGTCTGCTCAGGAAACATGGATGTGGCTTCTTTCGGCACCAGCATCAATTCGAGCCCAAGGCGGTCGGCCACGGCGAGCAGCGTCGATACCTTGAAATCCTGGGAGCCGGTCAGGACATGCTGAAGCGTCCGATAGTTCACGCCGGCATCATCCGCCAGTTTCGTCTTGCGGTACTGGGTAGTCGATGTCCTCTTGGAAAGGGCCTCTGATACGTCGTTGACCGTTTTCATTGCCAATACTAAGGTGCAATTTATTCAGATACTTGCACTTTAGTTCCGCACTTAAGGATGGTCAACGATGTATTGCATTAGTGGACATATTTATACATAAATTGTACCTTAATACAATACAAAACATCACAAAATGCCTATAGCGGCACACAATCGAGGCGCCGCCGCTCCATGGCCTACCCTGCCTGCAGACAGTAGATGCGGCCGCGCTCGATGAGCAACAGCGTATTGCGGACGCCTTTACCAGCCAGAAGATCCTGCCACGCAAGGTGCCGGCGCTGCGTTGCCGTGCTCCCCTCTCCCGCGCGCGCATCCGGATATCCGAACATCCAGATTGCGCTTTGCCCGGATATCCGAGCGGCGTTCTTCGCACTTTACAAACAGGCTGCCCACCCGTCCTAAATTCCCCGGCAAGACTGCCGTAATAGCGAACCAGCACCCTTCGCCCCCAATCGCTCCAAGGCTATCCGCCCGACGAGCCAAACAGAGATCAATCCAATCATGCTGTCCTCCCTGCGCGCGCGCATCGTGGCTCTATCCGTGGCAATCGTCGTGGTGGCACTCATTGCCAATGCCGTTCTCAATCACGTGGTGGCCAGCTCGTACAGCGACGACGCCATCGACAGCAACCTGGCCGCCGTGCAGAACGGCCACGTCGGCGCCATCGCCGACTGGGTGGCAAGCCACGTGCAGATGATCAACTCGCTGCAAGACGCGGCAACGCAGCCCGAAACCGACGCCGCCATCGCCGCGCTAAAGCAGGTCAGCAGCGCCGGCGGTTTCGTCATGACCTACATCGGCTTTCCCGACAAGACCCACCGATTCTCCAAGACCGAAGGCCTGCGGCCCGACTACGATCCCACGTCCCGCCCCTGGTACAAGCAGGCCGTGGCCGCCGGCAAGCCGGTGGTGACGCCGCCCTACGTGGCCGCCAGCAGCGGCAAGCTGGTCGTGACCTTCGCCGTGCCCATCCTGCGCGACGGCGCGCTCAAGGGCGTGGTGGCCGGCGACGTGTCCATGGACAGCGTCATCGCCAACATCAAGGCCATCCACCCCACGCCCGCCAGCTTCGGCGTGCTGGTAACAAAGGACGGCAAGATCGTCGCCCACCAGGACGACAAGCTCACGCTCAAGCCCGTGACCGACTTGATGCCTGCGCTTGCCATCGACAAGCTCGCCGCGCTCGAAAGCGCCAAGGCGCCGTTGCAGGTCGATGTGGACAATGCGCCCAAGCTGCTGCGGGCGCGCGGCGTGCCCGGTACCGACTGGATCGCCGTGATTGCGCTGGACAAGGGCGAGGCTACGGCAGGCATGCGCTCCATGTTGATGGCATCGGTGTTCGTGCTGATCGTGATCGCTTGCGTGGCTGCAGCCATCGTTGCTGGGGTGACTGCGGTTTCGTTCCGAAGGCTGTCGCTGATTCGGGACGCCATGCGGGACATTGGTAGCGGGGATGGTGACCTGACGCGTCGCCTGCCAGCCAATGGAACCGATGAGGTGGCGCAAATTGCGCAGGCGTTCAATGCGTTCGCCGAGAAGCTGGTTAGCGTGATGCGGCAGATTCGGGATGCTAGCTCGTCTGTACATGCTGCAGCCGACGAAATCGCTGCGGGCAATATCGACCTCTCGCGGCGCACTGAATCTGCTGCGGCGAGCTTGGAAGAGACTGCGGCGTCGATGGAACAGATCACTGCGACTGTGAGCCAGTCTGCCATGTCGGCCAGGCAGGCGGATGCGTCTGCGATTGCTGCCTCTCAGGTAGCGGGAAATGGTGGCGCCGCCATTGGCGATGCCATTCACACGATGAGCGAGATCGAGCGGGCCTCGGTAAAGGTGTCCGACATCATCGGCGTGATCGAAGGCATTGCATTCCAGACCAACATCCTTGCACTGAATGCTGCGGTGGAAGCGGCGCGCGCGGGCGAGCAGGGCCGTGGATTTGCCGTGGTTGCCGGTGAGGTGCGCGGGCTGGCGCAACGGAGTTCCCAGGCGGCGAAGGAGATCAAGACGCTGATCGAGACCACCGTCGACAGCGTGGTGTCAGGTTCCGGGCAGGTGCGCCGCGCCGGGGAGACGATGAATGCGATCGTCGGGAACGTGGACAAGGTGACCAACATCATTTCCGAGATCACGCATGCTGCGCAGGAGCAGACTCGGGGGATCCAGGAGGTGAACCGGGCGGTTAGCCAGCTGGATCAGATGGTGCAGCAGAATGCGGCTCTGGTTGAGGAATCTACCGCGGCGGCCGAGGCGTTGCAGGGTCAGGCGGGGGCGTTGGCAGGCGTGGTGGGTCAGTTCAGGCTGGGGTGAGGTCTTGGGAGCCCATTGCGGGCTCCCGCATCTCACTGTTCCCCCTCGCCCTGAACGACACTGAGTCTCTCAGGCAACCCTGAAGCGCGCGGCCGGCACGCTGCGCGACAGGTTCGGCCCCAGCGCCGCGCGGGCGGCCTCGAACGCGCGCCAGTCGGCGGCATCCGGCAGCGACGGCAGCGTCACCACCTCGCCCTGGTCCAGCCCGGACAGGGCCGCGTCGACCAGGTCGTCCGCGCTCATCACCCAGTCCTGCGGCAGGTTCTCCACCGGGTGGCCGGCCACATCCCAGAACTCCGTGCGGATCGCACCGGGCAGCACGGCCTGCACCCGCACGCCCTTGTCCGCCAGCTCATGCTGCAGCGATTGCGTAAAGGCCAGCACAAAGGCCTTCGAGCCACCGTAGACGCCGTTGAGCAATTCCGGGGCGAGCGCCACGATCGAGGCGATGTTGATGATCGTCCCCTTGCCGCGCGCCACCAGGCCATGCGCGGCGGCGTAGGTCAGCCGGGTCAGCGCGGTGACGTTGAGCGCGATCATCGCGGCCATCTTGTCGGCATCGGACTGGAGCAGCGGCGCCGCCGCGCCAACGCCCGCGTTGTTGACCAGCAAGGTGATGCTGGCGTCGGTGCGCAGCAGCGTCTCCAGGCGGCGGACGTCGGCGTCAGCCCCCAGATCGGCGGTAACGATCTCGATGGAGCGGCCTGTCTCGCTGGTCAGGCGTTCCGCCAGCCTGGCGAGCCTGTCGCGGTTGCGGGCGACCAGGATCAGGTCGTAGCCGCGCCGGGCAAGCCGGTCCGCATAGACGGCGCCGATCCCCGAGGACGCGCCGGTAATCACGGCGGTGCCTTGGTGCGAGGTGTTAGCCGAGGTTGCCGAGGTTGCCGAGGTTGCTGTAGCTGCGGTCATTTTCGTTCTCCGATGTTGCTGCCGGCCCGATGCCGGTCATCACGGAACGAAGATTAGGTGCATAATCGAGTGGCATCAATGTCATAGATACCACCTTTTGTGCCATCGGCAGGAGTTAGCCATGCTGCGTGTCGGAATCGTCCTTTATCCCGGCTTCCAGGTCATGAACCTAGGCGTCACCAGCGTCCTGGAGTTCGCCAATCTCACCGCGGCCAAACCGCTCTACGAGGTCCACCTGCTGTCGGAGCAAGGCGGGCCGGTGCCCACCTCGGCAGGCTTCTGCGTCACTACGCAGGCGCTCGGCGACCGCGCGTTCGACACGCTGCTGGTGGTGGGCGACAACGATATCCAGCAGGCGTCGCCCGGCCTGGTCACGTTCCTGCAAAATGCAGCGCCCTGCACGCGGCGCATCGGCGCCACCTGCACGGGCGCCTTCCATCTCGCCGAGGCTGGGCTGCTGGATGGCCGCAGGGCTACCACCCACTGGATTTACGCCGCCCGGTTCCGGCGCGCGTATCCCGCGGTCAGCGTGGAGGAAGACCGCATCTTCATCATCGACGGACCGGTCTGGACCTCCGCCGGCATGACCGCCTGCATCGACCTGGCCTTGGCGCTGGTCGAGAAAGACGCCGGCGCCGAAGTGGCGCGCCAGGTCGCGCGCAAGCTCGTCGTCTATCATCGCCGTGCCGGCGGACAATCGCAGTTCTCGGCGCTGCTCGAGCTTGAGCCCAAGTCCGATCGCATCCAGTCCGCGCTCGCCTTTGCCCGTCAGAACCTGCACGCCGAATTGTCGGTCGACCAGCTGGCGCAAGCGGCGCACCTCAGCCCGCGCCAGTTCAGCCGCTCCTTCCGCGAGGAAACGGGACAGACCCCGGCCAAGGCGGTGGAGCATCTGCGCATCGAGGCCGCGCGGCTGATGATGGAGTCCGGGCGGCATCCGATCGATGTGGTGGCGAGAGAGACCGGCTTTGGCGACCGCGAGCGCATGCGGCGCGCTTTCCTGCGGGCGTTCGGACAGCCGCCGCAGGCGATCCGGCGCATGGCGCGCGGGGAGGAGGAGCCGGCGCAGGCTTGATGGCCGGTGCCATCCTCCGCTTAACCATCATGCCCGGCACCACCGCGCCACGCCGCCTTGCCAGCATCAGGCAGCGATCTTTGCCTGCGCCTCCCGCCGCGCCACCAGGTCTAGCGCCACGTCCACGATCATGTCTTCCTGCCCACCCACCATGCGGCGCTGGCCCAGCTCCACCAGGATATCCACGGTCTTCAGTGCATAGCGCCCGGCGGCTGCCTCCGCGTGGCGCAGGAAGCTGGAGTAGACGCCCGCGTAGCCAAGCGCGAGGGTCTCGCGGTCCACGCGCACCGGGCGGTCCTGCAGCGGCCGCACGATCTCGTCGGCGGCGTCCATCAGCGTGTAGAGATCGCAGCCGTGGTTCCACCCGAGCCGGCTGGCGGCGGCGATGAACACTTCCAGCGGCGCGTTGCCAGCACCCGCGCCCATGCCGGCGAGGCTTGCATCGATGCGGTCGCAGCCCTCTTCCACCGCCACGATGGAGTTGGCCACGCCCAGGCTCAGGTTATGGTGCGCATGCATGCCGGTCTGGGTTTCCGGCTTCAGCACGTCCTTGAAGGCGCGAAAGCGGTCGCGCACATCGTTCATGTTGAGCGCGCCGCCCGAATCCACCACGTAGACGGTCTCGGCGCCATAGCTTTCCATCAGCCTGGCCTGCTGCGCCAGCGCGGCGGGCGTGGTCATGTGGCTCATCATCAGGAAGCCCACCGTGTCCATGCCAAGCGCGCGCGCGTACTCGATATGCTGGCGCGATACATCCGCCTCGGTGCAGTGCGTGGCCACGCGAACCACGCGCGCGCCGGCGTCGAACGCGGCGCGCAGGTCGTGCACCGTGCCCACGCCGGGCAGCAGCAAGGTGGCGACCTTGGCGTGGCGGACGGTCTCGGCTGCCGCCGCAATCCACTCAAGGTCCGTATGCGCGCCGAACCCATAGTTGAAGCTGGAGCCGGCCAGCCCGTCGCCATGCGCGACTTCGATCGAATCCACCTTGGCGGCATCCAGTGCCGCGGCGATGCGGCGCACATCGTCCAGGCTGTACTGATGGCGGATGGCGTGGCTGCCGTCGCGCAGCGTGACGTCCGAGATATAAAGCTTCTTGTTCAGATCCATGTCTATCTCCTTGTGCACGGTCAGGCGGCTGCCAGGCTGGTCTCGGCCAGGCGCTCCGCGCAGGCGAGTGCGGCGCTGGTCATGATGTCGAGGTTGCCCGCATAGGCCGGCAGGTAGTGGGCGGCGCCCTCCACTTCCAGGAAGATCGAGGTCTTGAGTCCGCTCATCCGCCCCAGCCCCGGGATGTTCAGGGGGGCGCACGGATCGATGCGCTCGAACTGCACCCGCTGCTTGAGGCGGTAGCCGGGCACATAGGCCTGGACGGCCTTGGCCATGGCTTCGATGCTGGCCTCGATGGCCGCCTGATCGGCGTCCTCGGACAGCGTAAACACCGTGTCGCGCATCATCAGCGGCGGTTCGGCCGGATTCAGCACGATGATGGCCTTGCCGCGCGCCGCGCCGCCCACGGAGCAGATCGCCTGGCTGGTGGTCTCGGTGAATTCGTCGATATTGGCGCGCGTGCCCGGCCCGGCGGACTTGCTGGAGATCGAGGCCACGATCTCCGCGTAATGCACCTTGGCCACGCGAGACACCGCCGCCACCATCGGGATGGTGGCCTGGCCGCCGCAGGTCACCATGTTGATATTGCTTGCCGCGAGCTGCTGGTCCAGGTTGACCATCGGCACCACGTACGGCCCGATCGCGGCCGGGGTCAGGTCGATCACCTGGATGCCGTGCTGCTGCAGGATCTTGTCGTGATGCGCGTGGGCGCCGGCCGAGGTGGCGTCGAAGGCGATGCGGATATCGCCAAAGCCGGCCATCCTCACCAGCCCTTCGATCCCCTGCGCCGTGGTCGGCACACCCAGCCGGGCGGCCCGGGCCAGGCCGTCGGAGGCGGCGTCAATGCCAACCATCGCGCCCATCTCCAGGTGCCGGCCGTGGCGTATCACCTTGATCATCAGGTCGGTGCCGATATTGCCGGAGCCGATGATGGCTACCTTATGCTTGCCGCTTGCTTTCATGTCCATGCTGGCTCTCCATTGCCGCTTTAGTCCGCTTCCTACGCTCGCGCCCGTTTCAGCGGCCGAGTGCTTTCGCCGTCTTGCCGCCGATGCCGAACTGCGTGTTGGGCACCTCGGTGATCACCACCCGCACTGTCTCGATCGGCGCGCCGATCGATTCCACGGCGGCGTCGGTCAGCGCGCTGATCAGGCGGGCTTTCTGTTCCTCGGTCCTGCCTTCGATCAAAAAAACTTGCATGATGGGCATGGTGTTGCTCCTGTTGCCTTGTTGGCTTGTTCTCTGGCTCATTCGCTTAGACGAACCGCATCGATACCGTCCCCAGGTGTTGGTAGCGCACGGTAATGTTGTCGCCGGCCGCCACCGCGATGGCCTCCGTCACGCCGCCGGTCATGATGAAGGTGCCCGCCGGCAGCTCGCGCCCGCGCGCGCCGAGCATGTTGGCCAGCATGGCCACGCTGCTGGCCGGATGGCCGAGCACCGCCGCGCCGGCGGCGGTGGCGACCACCTCGCCGTTCTTTTCCATCACCACGCCGAGGTTCTTCAGATCGATCCCCTCGGCGCTGCGATGCGTGCCGCCCACCACGAATCGGGCCGACGAAGTGTTGTCCGCGATCACGCTCTTGAGGTCGAAGCGGAAGTTCTCGTAGCGCGAGTCGATCACCTCCACCGCCGGCAGCACGAAGTCGGTGGCGGCCAGCACGTCGCCGATATGGCAACCCGGCCCCTTGAGCGGATGCTTGAGCACGAAGGCGATCTCGGCCTCCACCTTGGGGTGGATCAGCGACGCGGTGTCGATGGCGCCGCCGTCCATGCAGGCGCCGTAGTCGGTCAGGAAACCGTAGACTGGATCGGTCACCCCCATCTGGCGCATCTTGGCAAACGAGGTCAGCCCCATCTTGAGGCCGGCAATGCGGGTGCCGCGCGCTTCCTTGCGCGCCCGGATCGCGTCCTGGATGGCGTAGGCGTCGTCCCAGTCCATGTCGGGATGGCTGTCGGTGATCTTGCGCACCGGCTCGCGGTTGCGCTCGGCG
>NZ_BAAILO010000370.1:0-19627 GCF_054589115.1 Cupriavidus sp. 8B
AAGCCGGTCGCGTTCTACAGCGACAAGGCCGGCATCTTCCGGGTCAATCAGCCGAATGCCACCGGGGGTGACGGCTACACGCAGTTTGGGCGCGCGCTGTTCGAGCTGAACATCGACATCCTTTGCGCTAACACCAGCCAGGCCAAGGGCCGCGTGGAACGGATGAATAGCACGCTGCAGGACCGTCTGGTCAAGGAACTGCGGCTGTGTGGTATCTCGTCTCAGGCGGACGCCAACGCCTTCGTACCAGCCTTCTTGGTCGACTTCAATGGGCGCTTTGTCAAGCCGCCCGGAAGCGACTTTGATGCGCATCGCGCAGTGCGAGCCGATGAGGACCTGGAGCGCATCTTTACCTGGCACAAGTGGCGCAAGGTGTCACAGAGCCTGACGCTGCAGTACGATAAGACGCTCTATCTGCTGGCAGACCCGCCCGACCATCGCCGCCTGATTCATCGCTATATCGAAGTGGCAGAGTACCCGGATGGGCGCATCGAGATCTTGGCCGATGGCGCTACCCTGCCCTACACCACCTATGACCGGCTGTCAGAGATTGACCAAGGCGCGATCGTCGAGAACAAGCGTCTCGGTCACGTACTGCGCGTGGCGCAGGAGATGCAGGCCAAGCAGGATAGCCGGCGCAGCGCCGGCGCCCCCGCCAGAATCAATGCAGGCAAGCCGCCGCGGCCTCACAAGGCCGCCCTGGGCAAGAAGCCTCAGCGACAGCTCAGCGCCACCGACTTTGCATGCTGTGCTCGGAACAGCCTTCAAAGCCGGATGGACGTGGGTGCAACATCGGTTTATCGCTCGATCCCCCCGTGATCACCTTGGAGGGCTGCGTTCCCTCCCCTTCAATGCATGCCTGGATCGCGATGCGCATGGAGATTCTCCCATAGTGTCAGTAATCCATCGCGCCCTGGCGAACTGACGCGGCGCCTTGATGTAGCCTGCAGCGCGACCGTTGGACCGCTCAACGGCGGTCGTCGAGAAGGGGCGGTCACCACTGAGTTTCCTGCTCCAGGCGCTGCCCGACGCTCCTCACATTAACCTTGACGCTGGAGTTCGGAAGTTTCCACCCGCCCCGATACGCTTGGCGCAGAAAGATCTGCGCCAAGCGATAAGACATCACGCTGGCATACCGGCACTGGACCCAGTCCACCGTCTGGAGCTGTTGAAGCAGTTCGTGCCTCTCGCGTATGAACAAGCCCAAGCCGGATGCAGGTGCGAAATCGGCTTTGCGCTCGAGCACCCCGACCGTGATGACCTTGGAGGGCTGTTCCCTCCCCTTGGATGCGCATGGAGGTTCTTCGATAGTCTCAGTACGCATTGCTCACACTTCCTGCCGGATTTGACCCCCTGCTTTTGGCCACTCCCACCGGCCCGGGACGCCGACGACGATTTGTGCTGCGCTGCGCTCATCGGATTGCTACGGTCACGTGGCTTGCCGATGCGGCGCTATACCAACTAGCTCAAGCGCACGGGGCTGCCACCGCGCGCGTGGCTCGTTTTAGACACACGTTCACACAGGAGTGTCATCATGCTTCAATCCAGCGAAATCCAGAAGCGTTTCACTCATCTAGAGCAAACCATCGACAGCGCTTCGAAGGCCTGTCACGCCGACACCACACTCCCCACGGGCCTCATAGAGTGTGTTGATCGACTTGATAAACAGTCCGCGTCGGCAAAAACAGTGATGGCGTCGAACGATCAGGATCGCATGCGCCAATTTGTAGACGATCTGGAGCAACTCGGCGATCGTGCAGAAAAAGCATGTGAACGCGCCGGGAATGTCGATGCCAAGGTCAAGAGCGCAGTAAGTTCGGTTCACACTGAACTGAGCGATCTAAAGAAACAGATGCATTAATTTTTTTCGCTTGATGTTATTGGTCGCCGTTCGCGTGAGCGACCTCCGGCGGGGACGTGACTGGTGACCTGCCCCGCCGTGCTTGATGATCGATAATCTATGCAGTTTGCCATCGCCAGAAACACGGGCTGCCGATGGCGTTTGGGTTGCGCGAGCATGAGCGCTTCCATCAAGCCAGGTTCTCCCGCGGCTCTATCTGCCTTCCGCCGGACTGGCTTTGCGGGCGTAAAAGGCCGAGACCTCTTCCATTTCCTGCGCGGTCATCCCACGCACCATGTTGCGCATCTGTGCTTCTGGATCGTTGTGGCGATTGCCTTGCGCGAAGGCCTTGAGTTGCCCTACCAGGTACTCCTTTGGCATGCCTTCCAGCCAGGGGGCGCCCAGTTTCTGGTCAACGCCGCCGTGGCAGGAAATGCACGGGGCGATATTGCGCATCGGGTCACCCACGCGCACCAACGGCGGGAGCGACTCGTCGTAGGTGGTCGGGGCGGTTCTTGCCTTGGGCAGGGACGCAAAGTAAGCCGCGAGGTCTTCGATATCCTTGTCGGGCAGACGCGTTGCCAGAGCCTCCATGATCGAACTTGCGCGCTTGCCGCTCTTGTAGTCATGCAATTGCTTGATGACCACCTCGGGATATTGCCCGGCAAGATTGGGCGCGTTCGAGATACTTATGCCTTGCGCGCCATGGCACATGGTGCAGTTAAGCGCGAGCGTTGCGCCCCGGCCAATCGAGTCGCTGGCGCCAGCCCGCGCCATGTCTCGCTCGAGTACGACATTGGATGAGCCGGGCCCGGCCTTCACGGCTGCCCCGCTGCTCCAGGAGGCGGGTACGCCCGCCGCGCGGCAAATGCTGGCCCAGATTCCCTGGGCGGTGAAATCGCCATGGACGGACGGCAGCCATACGAACCCTACGAGTATCGACAGTACGGTAAAGATTGAAAGGGACAACAGGCTCCAACGGAACCACGGGTTGCGCCATGCATACATGCCGCCTTCGTGCATCATCGGCTCCCGATTGGTACGACCGGCACGGATGCTTCCTTCAAGGACGCCAGCTGCACGATGGGGTATCCATAGTTGACGACGGTTAGACCAATCATCATTGCGACCCAAAGGCCAAGTCCATTCAATGCCACCGGTGCCGGAGCACCTGCATGGACAGGCTCGCTGAAGGTATATGGCGCGGGAACTGCCGTGCCCTTGCGCGCTCGCGCCAGAACGAAGACAAAGAGAAATACGGAAATGACAAGCAGCAAGCCGCCCGCTGCCGATGCTGTCACTGTCCACGCCTGCGGGTGGATAGCCGGATGCGTGTAGTCGTAGTAAGCCATGCGCCGCGGCATGCCAAGCAGCCCCACCAGGTGCCACGGCAGCGATAAAACCAGCATGCCAACGAACCATAGCCACAGTTGCAGCTTCATAATTCCTTTTGACAGCGGCTTGCATTGCATCAGTTGTGGCCATAGGTCGTACGCGACCACCATGTACATGATGACGATGGCCCCGGCAAAGATGAGGTGAAAGTGGCCGGTGACCCACTGCGTGTTGTGGATGGTCTCGTTGAGCTGGTAGCTCATGTTGATGAGTCCCCCTGCACCGCCGAAGCCCAGCATAGTGAAGGAAAAGGTCACCGCCAGCATCACGGGGTTGTCCCAAGGCAGCGCCTTGACCCAACCGAACAACCCTTTGCCACCACGCAGCCGACCGGCAATCTCGACCGACGCGACGATGGTGAACACAGTCAGCAGCGTCGGCACGGACACCATGGCGGTCATCGCCGCGTGCACAAACTTGAACCCGGCACCCACCTGCGGGTCGGCGAACAGATGGTGGATGCCGATGGGCATCGAGAACACCAGAAAGAGGACGAATGCGACGCGCCCCATCGTATCGCTATACAGGCGTCCTCCAATCGCGCGCGGCACGATCGTATAGAACGCGATATACGCCGGCATCAGCCAGAAGTAGACGATGGCATGCAGCGTCCACGAAAAGAAGACTCGTGCCAGGCCCGCATTGATGGTGTCGGTCAGGCCCAGCGATGCGGGAAGGATAAGCACGAGCACTTCAATGGCGGCGCCCAACGAAGTCCAGGCCCAAAGGTAGGCACCCGCAACGTTACCAAACATCGCCAACGGAACGGTTGCGCCGGGATTGTCGTCTTTCCAAGACCTCAGGTTGATGGCCATCAGCGCCACCCAGATCCAGGAGCCTACGACCACCAGCACGACGCCAAGGTAGTAGAACGGGCTTCCGATCATGGGCGGGTAGAACGTGTACAGGATCGACGCCTTGCCAATCGCCATGGTGACGGCTGCCATGGCGGTGCCGCCCACCACCAGCCAAAAGCCGCCCCAGGCCCATCGCACGCCGATCAACGGCCTTTTCAGCGCAAGTTCCGTGATGGCGTAGCCGAAGCCCATGGCTACCAGCGTGGGCAGCACGTAAGCCATCACGGTGCCGTGTGCCGTCACCGATCGATAGTAGTGCTCCGGGTTGTTGACCCAAGCATGCAGCGGACTGCGAATGTACATCTGCCATTCGCCAAGCAGGATCGCGCCGAGGAAGGCGACGAAGGCGACCCAGAAATGGGCCAGCACGAGTCTTCTAGCGAGGAACACAGGTCAGCCTTTCTTCTGTACGCGTCTTGGCGAGAAACTCGTCGCGCGGTAGCACTTGCACGCGACCCCACATGGCTTCATGTCCGGTGCCGCAGTATTCATGGCACGGCATCAATTGCTCGCCCGTAGTGCGAAACCTGGTGGTGAACGTCGACACGAAACCCGGGATCAGCATTGTGTTGGCATTGGTTGTTCCGACGATAAAGCCGTGTACGACGTCGGTGCTGGTGGCGCGGAAGGTAATGGGCAGGTCCGCGGGTACGACGATGCATTGCGGCACGAAGGAGTACTGCTGGGCTACGACGCGGACAATCACCTTGCCGTCATTGTCCATCGCGGTGCCTAAGTTGCTTTCAACGAATTCGCCCCGGATGTGCAAGGTTTTCACGTCGATGGTCTCTACCCTGGACGGCGGCATGGCCGCCCAGTGAAGGCTGGTGATGATCATCATCACCACCAGGGAAGCGACGATGATCCCAACGATGATGGCCCAGCGGCGTTCTGCCGCGACGGCGACAAATCCCGCGTGGTGGCTGCCATCGGGCGCCGGGGAGTTGGTATCGGCGCTCACTGAACCGCGCCTCGTGGCAGATAGACAAACAGATAGAAGCCGAAATAGATAGCAATCACGATGGCGGTCGCGACGCCGGCTATCGCAAACGTTCCCGACGGGCCGCGGCTGACGATCCGGGCGACCTCCTCGTCCAGTCGTCTTGCTTCCTCACTCTCAATGGGATCGGCCATCTCTTTCCTCACTCAGGAAGCAGCGTACGAAGATCGTTGGCCTGGGCCGGTGTCACGGGCGTACCGCTATTGCCCCATGCAACACGGATATACGTGACTACGGCAGACACCTCTTGATCGTTCAGGATATGCGAGAAGGGGGGCATGCCATGAGGCCGCGGGTTCTTCGCGGTACCGGGCGCATAGCCGCCGTTGAGCACCATGCGAATGGAATTGACGGGAGACAACATGGTGAGGGACTGATTGGCCGCCAGTGGAGGAAATGCCGGCGGCTGCCCTTTGCCTTCCGCGCCGTGGCAGACAGCGCATTGCAGTGCGTACACCTTGCGGCCCAGTTCCATCACAGCCGGATCGACCAGGCGCGCCTGGCTGGTGGGAGGCGTTTCGGCATCCCTTTGCGGCAGTGCCTTGAGATAGACTGCCGTCGCCTCGACGTCGGCATCGCTAAGATACTGAAGGCTGTTGTAGACCACCTCGGCCATCGGGCCGTACACCGTCGCCCGGTGCGAAACGCCTATTTGCAGGAGATCCGAGATGTCCTTGATGGCCCAGTTTCCTAGCCCGGCCTCCTGGTTGGAGGTGAGTGAAGGCGCATACCAGTTCTGGTTGGGGATCATGCCGCCTTCGAACGCCTTCGACTCGCTCGAACCGCCCAACATGTTGATGGCCGTATGGCACATCGCGCAATGCCCCAGGCCCTGTACCAGGTACGCGCCGCGGTTCCATTGCGTGGATTGCTTGGGATCGGCGACGTACTCGCCCTCCTTGAAGTACAGCGTTCGCCAGCCGATCAACAGTTCGCGCTTGTTGAAGGGGAAACGCAGCTCGTGCGCGCGATTGGCCTGCTTTACCGGCGCAACGGACATGAGATAGGCAAAGATCGCATCCGAGTCGGCCCGCGTCACTTTGGTATAGGAAGCGAACGGCATGGCGGGATACAACAGCGCCCCGTCACGCGAGACGCCGGTGTGCATCATTCGGTAGAAGTCGTCGGCGGTCCATTGGCCAATGCCGGTTTCATCGTCTGGCGTGATGTTAGGGACGAAGAGGCTGCCAAACGGCGTGGCCATCGCCCGGCCTCCCGCGAAGGGCTTGCCGTTCGGCGCCGTATGGCAGGCCACGCAGTCGCCGGCGCGGGCGAGATACTCTCCGCTGTCGATGATCTGTGTGGTCGCATTGACTGGCCGGACGTCCATTTTTTCAGGAAGCTTGCCGGGACGGAACCAGTACACGGCGACCACCGCGACCACGGCTGCGGCCAGCAGGACGGCAATTCCGATCCCAATACGCGCGCTCGTTCGCATACGGCTTATCGCTGGCTGCCGCATGCCAGAGGCATGCGCACAAGGTTGGACGACTCGGGCGACAGGTCCTTCGGCGCGGGCTGCAGCGACAACCAAGCCGCTACCGCCGTGACGTCGCTATCGGAAAGCCGCGTAGCGATGCGCTTCATGCAATCGGGCTCGGCGGCATGGCGGTCGCCGACCCGCCAGCGCGTCAGCTGGGCCACGATATAGGTCGGACGTAGCCCGATCAAACCTGGAATGCCCGGCTCCATGCCGGTCAGCCCGGCCCCATGGCATGTCGCGCACGCGGGGACATTCTTGCTGGCATCGCCGGCGCGTACCAGGGCCTGGCCTCGTGCCACCGTGGCGGGATCCGTGGTTCCGGCCTCCTGGGCCGCGAACGGCGGCCTTTGTTTGGCGAAGTGGTCGGCGATTTCCCGCAGGTAGGCGTCGGGCAAGTAGGCGACTAGGTAGTTCATGGGCGGGTACTTGCGCGTGCCGTCCCGGAAGGCCACCAGTTGATTGTAGAGATAGCCCGCGGGCTTTCCGGCGATGCGCGGGTAGTAGCCGTTGCTCGTGCCTTGTCCGCTCTGGCCGTGACAGGTCACGCATCCCTGCACCCTGGCCTCCAGCGAGTCGACCTGCTTGAACGCGGGGACAGCCTCGGCCGTAGCCTGTGCCAGCGCCCATCCGGGAGCGCCAAGCAGGCATGCGAGGAAAGCCGCCATTCTTGGTCTTCGCATTGGATTGTGACGTCGTCACCCTTTGGCGAAACCTCTGCCGCTGGCAGAGGCGGACGCCGGACGCCGCCAATATGCCGCCTGAGAGTTGCGCTGCGTTGTGTTTGCTGCGCTATCAGCGTAGGCGGTCACGACGGTTAAAGTCAATGTACGCTTGGCGGCCCATCGCGTGGAGCGCAGGATCGCTGGCGTACGTCGTCCTGGACCCGGGCGGCCTTATGGACCTCCTTTGCCCCGGGAGATCCGCTCGTCACTCATTCAGCCCGCACCTTGACGTAGCGGCCGGGCGCCGGCTCGATCACGGCGTACTTCTTGCTTCCGAGCTGACTGCGCGCGTCGACGGGCTTGCCTGCCTTGGGCGCGAGCCACTTGATCCAGTGGGGCCACCAGCTACCCGGTGTCGCTTCGGCACTGGCAAGCCATTGATCGGCATCGTCGCCCAGCGTACCGCCGGTCCAGTAGCGGCGCTTGTTCTTGGACGCCGGATTGATAACGCCCGCGATGTGGCCGCTCGCGCCAAGCACAAACTGCGTCTTGCCCCCGACCAGTTGCGTCGTTCGGTAGGCGGACTTCCAGGGCACGATGTGGTCGTCCTGCGTCGCCAGCACATAGCTGGGCAGATCGATACGGCCCAGGTCCACGGGCGTGCCGCACATTGTCAGCCGGTCCGCCACGCACAAGTTGTTCTCGAGGTACATATTCCGCAGGTACCAGGCGTACATCGGCCCCGGCAGGTTGGTGCTGTCGGCGTTCCAGTAAAGCAGGTCGAATGCCTCGGGCGACTTGCCCTTCAGGTAGTGGTTGATGACGTTCGGCCAGATCAGGTCATTGGCGCGCAGCGTCTGGAACACGAAGCCGAGTTCGGCGCCGGGGTAGATGCCACCCTGCCCGATCGCCTGCTCGCGCGATGCCACGCCTTGCTCGTCGATGAATACGCCGAGGTCGCCGGGGTCCTGGAAGTCGAGCATGGTGGTCAGCAGGGTCAGGCTGGCCACGGAGGTGTCTGCGCGCGCACGCAGCACCGCGAGCGCGCAGGAGAGGATCGTGCCACCCACGCACCAGCCGAGCGCGTTGAGTTTGTCGGCGCCGCTGATGGCCAGCGCCACCTCGATCGCTTTCATGACGCCCTGGCTCAGGTAATCATCCCAGGTAATGTGGCCACAAGTGGCGTCGGGGTTGCGCCACGACACCAGAAAGAGCGTGTGGCCTTGTTCGACGGCGAACCGCACAAACGAGTTCTCTGGCTGCAAGTCCAGGATGTAGAACTTGTTGATGGACGGCGGCACGATCAGCAGCGGGCGCGTTGCCACCCGTTCGGTCAGCGGCGCGTACTGGATCAGTTGAAAAAGCGCGTTCTCGAACACAACCGCGCCTTCGGACACTGCCACGTTCTTGCCGATCTCGAACGCAGTCTCGTCGGTGATCGACAGCCCGCCTTTGCGCATGTCCGCCAGGAGGTTCTTGAGGCCAGCCTGCAGGCTCTCGCCACGCGTCTCGAACGCGAGTTGCATCACCTCCGGATTGGTGGCGGCGAAGTTGGCCGGGCTCATCGAGTCGATGAACTGGCGCGTGTAGAAGCGCAGCCGTTGCTTGGTGGGCTCGTCAAGCGCCGCGGCCTCGACCATGTCGCCGGCTAGTCTGGCGTTGAGCAGGTAACTTTGCTTGAGCAGGCTGTAGGCGGGATTGTCGCGCCATTCGACGGCGCTGAAGCGGCGGTCGCCCCGCTCGGGCGCGACCACCGCGTCGGGCAGTTGACCGGCCATGTTGGCTATCATCCGCGTCCACAGCGCGAGCTGCTGCTGGAAATAGTTCAATTGCAGATCCGCGAACGGTCCGGCGCCGGACTGCGCAGATGGAGCGCCGGAGCCGGGGACCTGTGCGGCTGGGTTAAGCATCATGGCCTGCCACAGGCTCTGTCCCGACTTGATGAAACCCTGAATATATTCGTCAGGAACCTTGTGGGGCGATGCCATTGTTTCCTCCATGGTGTCGGGTGCCGTGGCGGCCCTCGGCCGGCGCGTCCATGCCTGGCCTACTTGGGCTGCATCAACTTCTTCATCTCCTCCATATGCTGCGTGGCCCGCTGCGTGATGGTAGCCAGCGCATCGACCTGCGACCTGCGTGCCATCTCCGCGAGATCCTTCATATCGGTCAGCGCCGTCTGGTAAGCCACGCCAATCATGTCCGCCTGCTTGGCAGGGTCGATCGAGCCAGCGCCGCCGGCCTGGGCCTTGGCAAAGTCCTGAATTCCCTGCATGGTCCGGGTCAGGATCTCGGTTTGCTTCTGTGCCATTGCCTGCATCGCCTCATAGGCGACCTTGTTGCTCTCGGCTAGCGCTTCCATGTCCTTGCGCCGCGACTCGATGATCGGCGACATATCAAGCCCGGGGATCTTGAATTGCTGAATCATCTTGGTCACGTCGGCGAAGGGGTTGGTTTCGGTAGTCATGTTTGTCTCCCGTTGAATGGGATCGTTGCGGGTTCGCAGGCTGGCAGCGGCGATGATCGCCGCCGAGATCACGCTGGCGGTCAGCATGCCATGGGCAATCCGCCCCTTGAACTGGGTGGTCCGGGCGAATTCCTCGTTGATGTGCACCGCCTTGTTGTCGCCCGAGACGGCGGCGAACAGGACGATGTCCGCCTCCGTGATCGTCCTGGGGAAGGTGGCGGTCATGCCCGGTTCCAAAATCCTCATAGTCGTAGCCGTCGAGTACGTTCATGACTCCTCCGTTACGCGGCCTTGGGCAGGACGGGGATATCCGCCGCTTGCAACGCGCCCTTGCGTTGTCCCCCCGCGCCCTTCTTGATAAAGCCGAAAGGCTTCCCTAGCGGCAGGAGCACCCGGCCAAAGTAGGTGTTTAGGAACACGGCGCCGGCGCAGTACAAGCCCAGGATCGAAATGAGCAGTTCGGAATAGGCGGCAAGCTGGGAGAACAAGCCTCGGTGGATGTCCAGTATCGACAGCCCCAGCGAGGGCAGCAGAATATTGATCAGCACCAGGATGGCCGCGAACACCTTGTTCGCCTCGAACGCGGCGACCATGATAAACAGCGAGAAGATCGTATAGCCGAAGCAGGCGAAGGCAAGCTGCCTGGGATCCGCCTTGTCGCCGACAGCGCCGAACCAACCTAGGCTGATCGCCCAGTGCATTGCGACTGCAATCCAGAACAAACCGTACGCACCCAGCACAATCGCGCCGAAATAGTTGTTCTTCTTGAAATCAACGAACGATGCCCAGATCTGCGCGACGGATCCCAGGAACAATGCCCAAGGGATGAGATAGGTGACGCCGGTAGTCCATCCCATCTTCTGGGACGCCGCCACGAAGGTCACCATGGCCAATCCGAAGACACCCAGCGCGGTGGGGTCGGACATCAGAATTTTCGTCTCTGTGACGTTTGGCGAGGCATGCATTTCAGATACTCCCCAGACACTTCTGCGGTCAGCGCGACCGGCCATCGATTGAGAGGTCTTCGGTGTCATAGCCGTTGACCTCGTTCCTTCCTTCTGCCTCCCGTGAACAGGTCGAGGTCAGAACAGCGTTTCGTCCAGCGCGAGTACCGAACTGGCACCGTTGACAATCGCCTCGCGGTAAGCCTGTGCCAGCGGCAATACGTGCTCCGCATAGAAATGTGCCGTGACCATCTTGGCCCGGTAGTATCCTGCGTCGGGCTCCGCCAGCTTCGCCTTGGCGATCAATGCGGCGCGGGCCATCAGCCAGCCTCCCACGACCGTGCCGAATAGCATCAGGTAAGGCACCGCGCCGGCTGCCGCACGGGCGGGCTCGCGATCGTAGGTCGCGAGCAGCCAGTCGGTTGCCTTCTCCAGCGCTACCGTGCCGCGCTGCAAGGATGCCGCGATGCCATGGAGTTCCTTGCCGCCCGCAGCTTCGAGCGCAGCCAAGGTCTCGTTCATCTCGCCGAGCAGGACGTTCAGCGTGGCACCCCGCTCGCGCGCCACCTTGCGCCCGATCAGGTCGTTGGCCTGAATGCCAGTCGTACCCTCGTAGATGGTAGTGATGCGCGCATCGCGCATATGCTGGCAGGCGCCGGTCTCTTCGATGAATCCGACCCCGCCGTGCACTTGAATGCCGAGCGACGTGATGTCGAGCGCGTTTTCCGTGCACCAGCCTTTGACCACGGGTGTCAGGAGATCGGTCAGCGCCTGGCACTTCTGGCGTTCGGTCGCATCCGGATGGGAATGCGCCTTATCCATCTGGGCGGTGGTGAAATAGGCCAGTGCCCGCATCGCCTCGATGCGGGCTTTCATGCTCATCAGCATGCGGCGCACATCGGGATGCCGGATGATGGGTACGGGCGGGCCGGATGACGCCCCGATGGGGCGGCTTTGCACGCGTTCCCGTGCGTAGCCCAACGCCTGCTGGTAGGCACGCTCAGAAATGGCCACGCCTTCCAGGCCGACGTTGAGGCGGGCGTGGTTCATCATCGTGAACATGTATCCAATGCCGCGGTTCGCCTCTCCCACAAGGTAACCGATGGCGCCCTCGTTCTCGCCAAAAACCATGACCGCGGTGGGACTGGCGTGGATGCCCATCTTGTGCTCGATGGACGCGCACGTCAGGTCGTTGCGCTGGCCCAGGCTGCCATCCGGTTTCACCAGGAACTTGGGGACGACAAACAGCGAAATCCCCTTCGTGCCCTCGGGCGCGTCGGGCAGGCGTGCAAGCACCATGTGGATGATGTTCTCCGCCATGTCATGCTCGCCCCAGGTGATGAAGATCTTCGTGCCGGTGATGCGGTAGTGGTCGCCCTCGGGTTCGGCCTTGGTGCGGATCGCGGAGAGGTCCGAGCCAGCCTGCGGCTCGGTGAGATTCATGGTGCCGGTCCATTCGCCCGAGACCATCTTCGGCAGGTAGCGTTGCTGGTCCCGCGCCGAGCCATGATGCGCGATCGCCGCCACGGCGCCCAGCGTCAGCATCTGGCACAGAGAGAAGGCCATGTTGGAAGCCTTCCACATCTCAAGCACCGGGGTGGACACCAGCGAAGGAAGGCCCATGCCACCGAAGTCGGGACTCGCCGGCATGGCGTTCCAGCCGTTCTCGATGAACTGGCCGTAGGCCGCCTTGAATCCGTCCGCTGTCGTTACCTCTCCATCCGTGCACGCACTGCCCTGGCGATCGCCCTGGGCGTTTATGGGCGCGAGCACCTCCGTCGCAAATTTCGCCGCCTCGAGGAGGATCGATTCTACAACCTCGGGTGTGGCTTCCTCGTTGCCCGGCAGCGCGGTGATCTCGGCCAGACCCGCCAATTCGTTCATCGCGAAAAGCATGTCGCGTATGGGTGCCACGTACGTGGTCATCTTGGTGTCCTTCATATGCCAGGTTCAACGCTAGAGTGCCTTTACCTGTTCGCGCAAAATGAACTTCTGAATCTTGCCGGTCGCGCTCTTTGCCAATGGGCCGAAGATAACCGTCTTCGGTACTTTGAAACGCGCCATCCGTTCGCGGCAGAAGTCGATGATCTCGCGCTCCGTGGCCTGTCCGCCCTCCTTGAGTTCGATAAAGGCGCACGCAACCTCTCCCCATTTCTCGTCGGGGCGCGCCACCACCGCAGCGCCTATCACGGCGGCATGGCGGTAGAGGACATCCTCCACTTCGAGCGAGGAAATGTTTTCACCGCCCGAAATGATCACATCCTTCGAGCGGTCCTTGATCTTGACGTAGCCATCGGCGTGGACCACCGCCAGATCGCCGCTATGGAACCAGCCGCTGGCAAACTCCTTCTCCGTCGCATGGGGGTTCTTGAGATAGCCCTTCATGGTCAAGTTGCCGCGGAACATGATCTCGCCCATGGTCTCGCCATCCCATGGTACGGGCTTCATGCTTGTCGGATCCATGACCGTCATGCCTTCCTGCATCGGCGCCCGCACGCCCTGGCGGCCATTGAGCTCGGCACGCTGCTCCAGAGGCAGTGCGTTCCAGCTTTCTTGCTTGGCGCATACGGAGGCGGGGCCGTAGGTCTCGGTCAACCCGTAGACGTGCGTAATGTCGAAGCCGATCCGCTCCATGCCCTCGATGACCGAGGCCGGTGGCGCGGCGCCGGCGATAAGGGCGTAAACCTTTTGCTCGATGCCGCTGCGCATCTCTTCCGGCGCATTGATCAGCATGCTGTGCACGATGGGCGCGGCACAGAAGTGCGTGACCTTGTGACGCTTGATCGCATCGAATATCGCCTTTGTATCCACCCGCCGCAGGCACACATTGACGCCGGCGTTGGCCGCCATGGTCCAGGGAAAGCACCAGCCATTGCAGTGAAACATGGGAAGCGTCCACAGATACACCGCATGGTGCGGCATGCCCCAGGACAGGATGTTCGATATCGCGTTGAGATAGGCGCCGCGATGGTGGTAGACCACACCTTTCGGGTTGCCGGTGGTGCCGGATGTGTAGTTCAGCGCTATGGCATCCCATTCATCCGCGGGGAGCGACCACGCGAAGTCCGCGTCCCCTTCGAGGAGGAATGCTTCATAATCCATTTCGCCGAGTAGCTTCCCACCTTGATATTCAGGGTCATCGATGTCGATAACCAGCGGCCGCTCCTCGAGCATTGGAAGCACGTGCTCGATGGTTGCCGAGTACTCGCGGTCGGTGATCAGGACCTTCGCCTCGCCATGCTGTAGCATAAACCCAATGGCTTCCGCGTCGAGGCGAAGATTCAGGGTATTCAATACAGCACCGATCATCGGTACTGCGAAGTGCGCTTCGTACATGGCCGGCACGTTGGGTGCCATCAGCGCCACCGTATCGCCAACTCCGACACCGCGCTTGTTGAGCGCGGAGGCCAGGCGCCGGCAGCGGCGGTAGCATTCTTTCCACGTGATGCGCCATTCCCCGTGAATCATGGCGATGCGGTCCGGGTAAACGAAGGCAGCCCGTTCCAGGAAACTAAGGGGGGACAGCGGAACATAGTTCGCGCTGTTCTTCTCGAGTCCGAAGTTGAAAGGGTCGATGTGCGTCACAACGGTCTCCATTCGATTTCCGGCTGAGTCACCGTCCTGTACTTCTGCAAGTACATCCGAAATGATCAACCCTCGTTTCTGCAATTGGTCTGATTGATCCATCTCTATTTCCGGCTTGACGACTCTCTTGAATCACCTTAATCCATTTTCATCAAGGCGATTTCGCACGCCAGGACACAGAAACATCTTCCGTGAAACAGCCATGGAAATCGGTACGGTCGCGTACCTCGACCTAGAAGATCGCTGTGCCTGCCGTACCGGTTCTCATGAAAACCGGTACGGCAGCGTACCGACTTCCATCTCCGTTGCAGGCAAGTTGCAGGCACCGTGTCGGCTGTGCCCGAACCGTCGTTTCGCCGGTGCTCGCAAAGGTCGCGCGCGGAACCATCCCCGTCGGCCGTCCGCGCCAGGACCAACATGATCAGGATCGAAGAATGAAAGCGCTTGTCTATCTCGGCCCGGCGAAGAAAGCGCTGGAGGATCGGCCGAAGCCCACCATCATGGCGCCCACCGACGCGGTGGTCCGGATCAGCAAGACGACAATCTGCGGCACGGACTTGCACATTCTCAAGGGCGACGTTCCAAGCTGTCTGCCGGGCCGCGTCCTGGGTCATGAGGGCGTGGGCGTGGTCGAGGAGGCCGGCCCGGCCGTCGAAGCATTCAAGGTCGGAGACCGGGTCTTGATCTCCTGCATCAGCGCCTGCGGCAAGTGCACCTATTGCCGCAAGCTCATGTACTCGCATTGCACCAGCGGCGGCTGGATCCTCGGAAATACCATCGACGGCACGCAGGCTGAATTCGTCCGCATCCCCTATGCGGATACGAGCCTCTATCGCATCCCGGACAACGCGGACGAAGAGGCCCTGGTAATGCTGAGCGACATCCTGCCCACCGGCTTCGAATGCGGCGTTCTCAATGGGAAGGTCCAGCCCGGAAGTACCGTGGCCATCATTGGTGCCGGGCCAATCGGGTTGGCCGCCCTGCTCACCGCCCAGTTCTACTCGCCGGCCGAGATCATCATGATCGATCTCGACGAACACCGCCTGGAGGTGGCGAAGCGCTTCGGCGCGTCAGCCGTGGTCAACGGCACCGGCGACAAGGCCAGGGAAATGGTGATGAAGCTAACGGGCGAGCGTGGCGTGGACACCGCTATCGAGGCTGTCGGCATTCCAGCGACCTTCGAACTGTGCGAAGACATAATCGCGCCGGGTGGCACCATCGCCAATATCGGCGTGCACGGGAAGAAGGTGGATCTCCATCTGGAACACTTGTGGGATCGCAACATCACCATCACTACGCGGCTTGTCGACACCATCAGCACGCCAATGCTGCTAAGCACCGTGCGGTCTCACAAAATTGACCCGAAACTCCTGATCACGCATCGCTTCAAGCTCGATCAAATCCTGGATGCCTACGAGACTTTCGGAAACGCCGCGGACACACGAGCGCTCAAGGTAATCATCGAGGCCTGGCGGCCGTGAACGGGCTCTCCATTCGACAATGCCTCGTACCCGGCCGTCACATCGAACAGTTTCTCGTCGATCGAACCTTGGCGCTGGCGTTGAAACCTGCCGCGAAGGCTGGCGAGCAGCTCGTCGATGTTCTTGTCGGCACGTTCCATCGCCGCCAGGCGGCTGGTGTTCTCGCTCGCCAGCGATTGGGCGCAAGCACGGAACAGGGAGATGAAGAGATGCTCGCGGATCAGTGCGCGCAGCGCCATGGTGCCGCGGCCCATCACTTCGGGCGGGTTCGGCGTTGGCCAGCGCTGCGCCACCAGGTCCGCTTCCCATTGCGCGTCAAGCGGCAGCAGGCGCTGGTCCCCCGGGTGGTAGAGGCCTCCTGGCTTCGGCCGATTATAGAAGACGTGGATACGTGGTCGCGACCCCTGGCTTCGGTGCGTTTCCGTATCGACCTGGAGCCGGTCGACGAGCGGGGCGATGGTCTCGATCGAATTCGGTACCGCATAGGTGCCCGTCACGGCGACGCCCGCCTCCATCCGCCAGGCTGACGGTCTTGCCCTTGATGCCGGTGAACTGTTCGGTCGTGAAGAACGGCTGCGTCAGGAAGCGTTCCAGCCAGCGCGCGCGGGCGACCACGTTACGGTCGGCTGGCGAGAGTTGTTCGAGCCCCAGCATCGCGATGATGTCCTTGAGTTCCGCGTACTGCGCCAGCGTACGCCGGATGTCCTGCGCCAGCTGGTAGTGGTGCGTGCCGACGATGCCCGGCGTGGCCATCTTCGAGTTCGATTGGAGCGGATCCACGGCCGGGTAGAGGCCTTCGCTCGCGCGCTTGCGCGACAGGACGATGGACGCCGACAGGTGCGAGAAGGTGTGCACCGCCGCCGGGTCTGTGAAGTCATCCGCCGGCACATAGACAGCCTGGATCGACGTGATGGCACCGGTATCGGTGTTAGCGATCGTCAGCGCCGCGTGGCCAGCGCGGAAGCGCGCACCTGGCGGTTCGTTCATCTGGCCGAACACCATCACCATGTCCGGCAGGACGCCCGCTTCCTGCATGTCTTGGTAGAGCTCCTGCGCCTCGCGGCAACGCTCGCCGATGCCGCAGAAGAGGCTCAAGCCCTGGTGGTGCCCGACCATGTTGTGGATCAACTCGGTGAGCAGCACCGTCTTGCCGACGCCCGCGCCACCGAACAGACCCGCCTTGCCTCCGGTTTCCAGCGGCAGCAGGACGTCGATGGCCTTGATGCCGGTCTCGAAGACCACCGACTGCGTGGAGCGCCGGGCTAGCGGCGGCGGCGCCCGGTGCACCGAGCGCCATTGAACATTGCGCGGCTCTGGCAGTTGGTCAATGGGATCGCCGAATACATCGAACATGCCCGACAAAATGCTCGCGCCGACTGGTGCTTGCAAGGGCGCGCCCGTGTCCTGCACGGCCATGCCTCGCGCCAGCCCCTGGGTGGAGGTCAGCGCAATACAGTGCACGTGTTGGCCATCGAGTTGCGCCAGGACTTCCATGGCGATCCGACCATCGGGCCCGGCACGGAGCAACGTGCGTATCGGCGGCAATCGTGCCGCGAACGACGACGCTGCCACGAACCGCGACGACCGCGGCGACCGCGGCGACCGCGCCCCGGAAAGTCGTCATCGGCAGCCCCTTCGTCAATCTGTGGATATCGCCCGCCCCACAATCCGCGGGTAGAAACTGGCGGGGCGCAACGCCGGACATCTTCCGAAAAATCCCGTGCCGACTTTGGTCTGTTGCGGCGTGCGCGCCTCCTACATCCGTTTTACAGCCTGTTCCAGGCACAAATGCTGTCCGCAAGCGTACCGTCTGGCGGAATTATCTGAGCGACGCACCAGTTGTCCAGTCGAAGGCACCAATCAAGCCAGGTTCGCGCGCCGCAGTCTCGCCCGGAGCGAATCGATCTCGTCCAGCAGATCGAGTACCAGGGCAACGCCAACGGCGCCCAGTTCCAGGTCGCGTGTCAGCCGCTGTGCGGCCGTCGTGCTCGGCGCAGGACCGATACGAGCGGGAGACGCGGCTCCTAGTCCGCGAGTCCCGTCGTCAGGCGTCGCATGATACGGCATGCGGCTCCGCTTCGGCTCAGCGGAGCTGCTCGAGAATCGCTGGATTCTCAAGCGTCGACACATCTTGCGTGATCTCCTCGCCCTTCGCTAGCGAGCGCAGCAGCCGGCGCATGATCTTGCCCGAACGCGTCTTCGGCAAGTTGTCACCAAATCGAATGTCCTTCGGTTTCGCAATCGGTCCGATCTCCTTGCTCACCCACGCCCGCAACTCGTTTGCGATCTTCTCCGCTCCTTCGCCCTCGGGGCGCGCCCCCTTCAGCACCACGAACGCGATAACGGTTTCGCCGGTGACCTCGTCCGGCCGGCCGACCACGGCAGCCTCGGCCACAAGCACATTCGCAGCCAGCGCCGACTCGATCTCCATGGTGCCGAGCCGGTGGCCAGACACATTGAGCACATCGTCGATGCGCCCCATGATCGTGAAATAGCCCGTCTCAGGGTCACAGACGGCGCCATCGCCGGCAAGGTACAGCTTGCCGCCAAGCTCATCCGGGAAGTAGCTCGACTTATAGCGCTCGGGGTCGCCCCAGATGGTGCGCAGCATCGCGGGCCACGGGCGCTTGATCACCAGGATCCCGCCCTGGCCGGCAGGCACGTCCTGCCCGGTTTCATCAACGACCGCCGCCATGATGCCCGGCAGCGGCAGCGTGCACGAGCCCGGCACAAGCGGCGTCGCGCCGGGCAGCGGCGAGATCATGTGCCCGCCCGTCTCGGTCTGCCACCAGGTATCGAGAATCGGGCAGCGCGCGCCGCCGATGTTCGTGTAGTACCACATCCACCCTTCCGGATTGATCGGCTCGCCGACGGTGCCAAGGATGCGCAGCGAGGACAGGTCATAGTTCGACGGATGCACATTTTTGTCGACAGCTGCTGCCTTGATGAGCGAACGGATGGCGGTTGGCGCGGTATAGAAGACCGTGACCTTGTGCTTCGCGATCATGTCCCAGAAGCGGCCCGCGTTCGGGTAAGTCGGCACGCCCTCGAACATCAGCTGGGTGCCCCCGACCGCGAGCGGGCCATAGGCGATATAGCTGTGGCCGGTGATCCAACCGATGTCGGCGGTACACCAGAACACATCCGCCGGCTTCCAGTCGAAGGTCCATTTCATGGTCTGCGCGGCCCACAGCAAAAAGCCGCCGGTGCTGTGCTGGACCCCTTTCGGCCTGCCGGTCGAACCGGAGGTGTACAGGATAAAGAGCGGATGCTCGGCGCCAACCCATTCCGGTTCACAGGTGCCGGCCTCGGCTTGCGCCAGTTCATGCATCCACAGGTCGCGATCCGCGTTCCACTGTATCTTGCCGCCCGTGCGCTGGTACACGATCACGCTCTTCACCGCTTCGCAGCCGCCCAGCGCGAGGGCCTCGTCCGCGATGTTCTTCAGCGGCAGGGCCTTCCCGCCGCGCATCTGTTCATCCGCGGTGACAAGCGCAACGGCACCCACATCCACAAGCCGTTCGTGCAGCGATTTCGCCGAGAAGCCGCCGAACACAATCGAATGCGTCGCGCCGATTCGCGCGCACGCCTGCATGGCGACCACGCCCTCCACCGACATCGGCAGGTAGATCACGACGCGGTCGCCCTTCTTCACGCCACGCTTCCTGAGCGCGTTCGCGAAGCGGCACACGCGTTGCAGGAGATCCTGGTAGGTGACGGTGGCCACGGTGCCATCGTCGGCTTCGAAGACGATGGCAACGCGCTTGCCGTTGCCGGCCTCGACATGGCGATCGAGACAGTTGTACGAGGCGTTCAGCTCGCCATCCTCGAACCACGTGTAGAAGGGCGCGTTCGACTCGTCCAGGACTTTGGAGAAAGGCGCCTTCCATGTCAGCGTCTCGCGCGCGAGACGCCC
>NZ_BAAILO010000370.1:19763-33044 GCF_054589115.1 Cupriavidus sp. 8B
TGTGCCGCAAGATCTGCGGGCGGCGGGAACAGGCGGTGTTCGTGGAGAACCGATTCAATGGATTGCATTTCTTACTCCTGCATGCATATTGCGCATGGGGCCACGCCGCGCCATCCGCTGCCTCACTCTTTGAGACAAGAGGCTCAAGGCATTCGCTAAACGGTGCACGCAATCGCCTTTGAAGTCGGTACGCTGCCGTACCCGGTGCCGGCTCCGGCGGGATCAGATGCCCTGGCGGGAGTCCAGGTAATCCAGTGCCAGGTGCTTTTGCAATGCACGGGCCTGGCGCAAGGCGTCGAGCAATGCGCGCCGCTCGCCCGCCTCCAGTTCGTTCGGGGCCACATGATTGTGCATGGCCATGCCGCGTTCGAAGCAGCGCTGCTGTGTCTTCAGGCGCAACATCTGGATGCAATCGAAAGCGAGGATCCACGCTTGCACATCCTGCGGCTCCAGGCGTCCCGCCTCGCCGGCCCGCCTGAGGCGATCGGCCGTATTGCTGGCGCGGGCGCCGCAAGCCAGACCGTAGATGCGGGCCGCATCGATGAACAGCGTGGCGGCGTCCAGCTTCAGATCGATCGTTCCGGCGAACTCGCCGCTCTTTGGCACCACGAAGTCGCGCAGCAAGCCAAGCGGTACTTTGCGCCGCAGTGCATTCGCGGTCATCTGGAACAGGAAGCGCGGGTTGTCCGGCGCCATCTGCGCGAGCCAACCCGTCAACGCCTGTGCCAGATCGTCGGCGCCGTAAAGCGGCCGCAAGTCGAAGAAGATAGTGGCGTTAAGCAACGCCAGCGGATCACCTTCAATGATCCAGCTCGCGAAGCGCTCCCGCCATTCATGAAGGTCGAGGCACCACTGCGGATTGCTCGCCATGATCTGGCCGGTGCACAGCGGGAACCCGCAAGCATCGAGCGCTTCGTTAATGCGCAGCGCCAGCGGCAGCATCCGGCCGCGCATTGCCTCTGCGCCGCCGCTGCCCGCCAGGATCATCCCGTTGTCCTGGTCGCTCGACAGCGTCTGTTCCTGGCGGCCTTCGCTGCCGAGGGCGATCCAGCACCAGCGCGTGCTCCCCATATCCTCCCCGGCACAAGCGAGATCGACCACGCGCCGCGTCAACGCATCGTTGAGCGTCGAGATGAGCCGGGTAAGCGGCTCCGCTGCCGCCTGGCCCGCCACGCGATGCCATAGCGATCGAATCTCCGCGGCTGCCCGCTGCAGCCCACCCTCGTCCTGCGCGCCAGCGATGCGGAGCCTGGCCCCCTCGATGTCGCGCGTGAACGCGCCGGCCTCGACGCCGGTCGGGTCGAATGCGGCGTCGGGATGGATCGTGGGCGGATCACTCATGGACGATTCCTCAGTACCGGATCCGCGCATAGTGGGTCTGTTGCGCGGCATCGCGTGCCTCCTTCAGGGTGCAGATGCCTATTTCCGCGAGCAAGGGGGTCATCTTGAGAAAGACCTCGCCGGTGACGATCGCGTCGCCCAGCGCGGTATGGCGGCCGATAATCGCCACGCCGAGACGGCCGGCGATCGCCTCCAGCGTGTGCTCAGCCTGATGGGGGTGGATCACTTGCGATAGCAGCAGCGTATCGAGGACCGGCTGCGTGAAGGCCGTGCCGGTTCTTGCCTCCAGCATTTGCAGGAACTTCATGTCGAACGCGGCGTTATGCGCGACAAGCACGGTGTCAGCGGCGAAACGGTGGAACTGCGGTAGCACGGTTTCGATCGGTGGCTGGCCATTGAGCATGGCGTGCGTGATGCCGTGAATCGCAATCGACCCGGCACTCAATGCGCCACGCGGCTGGATCAGCTGGTCGAAGCTCTCCCGCTGCAGCAGACGGCCATTGACGATGCGCAAGGCGCCGATGGAGATGATCTCATCGCCGGCGGCAGGATCCAGCCCTGTGGTCTCGGTATCGAACACCGTGTAGTTGAGTTTCGAGAGCTGGCATTGGTCGATCTCGGCGCTCTGTCCCGGCCGGTGGAACAAGTCGAAATCGTAGAATTCCGGGCGGCCTTCCTGTGCCGGCGGGATGTCCAGCGCCGACCCGGGCTCGGAGACCGGCAGCATCAGACGGTAGCGAGCGACATCAGGCGACTCCCCGGCGGAACACACTGCCTCGCCGCCTTGACGCGCGATAAGGGCGCTCAGCGAAAGCGCTGCGCCGGCCGCGTTGATCGGCAACGGCGCGTTCTCCCACACCCGCAGCGTGTCGGCGGTCAGCGGCGTGCCGCGCCAGGTGAGATCGAGATAGGCCAGCCGGCCGGCACGATATAGCCCGAAGTGCAACTCGGTGACGCTGGCTTCGGTGGCGAGCCGCTGCGCAAGATAGGCCAGCGCCTGGGTCAATGCGTAGCTGTCCACCTTGAGCCACAACGTGGCGTCGACCGTATCGCTGGTGGCGACGCTGAGCGAGGGGCTGCCGATTCGTCGCAGCAGCAGCGCGAGCAGATCGGCGCCGCGCATCTCTTCGAGTTCCTGATGGCTGTCCATCCCTGCGCCGCGCTGATCCACGGCACGGCCGATCTGGTGCACCAGGCGCTGCGATTCGTCGTCGATGATGCCGGTGAGCTGGGTTCGCTTCGCAGCGCTCATTTCCGGGTACGCCTGGATGGCTTCCACCGCCGTACGGATATTCGCCAGCGTGGCGCGCGCATCTTGCGTGAGCGACTGCAGCAACGCGTCGCGGCGGCTGTCGGCCTCAACGTTGCGGGTGATGTCTTCCAACGTGAGCACGAAGCCATTGAGGGCGTGCGCGCTGTCGAACACGGGCGCCATGTGCGCGCGCACGATCTGGCCCTGCGCGAGCGTGGCGACAAATCCGGATACGGGTCTCGCCGCGCCGTCCCCGCTGTCCCGGAGTTGCTGCTGGATCTGCTCCAGCGCATGCAGGATGAGCCCACGCTCGATCGCGCCGAACACAGAACGGCCCAGCCCGATTGCCGCCATGCCAGCCGCAGGCGCGCCGCCCCGGCCGGTCCCGAGCAACTGCCTGGCGCTGTCGTTGTAGAGCAGTATTCGCCCTTCGATATTGCAGACCAGCACGCTCAAGGCAAGCTCCGCCATGAGCGCGGCGAGGCGGTTCTTTTCTTCGGCCAGCGCGCGGTTCGCCAGCTCGATTTTCTGCTGCACGCTGTCGTGCAGCGTCTGATGGGAAGCTGCCAGCAGGTTGAGCTTCTTGACGAGGATGCGCACGCCGCGCGCGCCCTGTGGCGCGATGCGGTGGCCAGGGTTGGCCGCAAGCAGCGCGGCGTCTTCGGCCAGGCGCGCGACCGGCGTCAGGTAAGCGTCGAACAACACTTTCAGGCCAAAGCCCAACGCTAGCAGCAGCAGCGCCGCGAGCACAATCCATAGCGCACCGCGCTGCAACACCAGCGCGCTTAACCACGCGCGCTGCGCCTCCGGCAGATCGATTGCAAGCGGTAAGAGAATCGCGCCGACGACAAGTAGCTGCAGCAGGAAGAGCAGCGCCAATGTCACGCCAAAACGGTATCGCGCAATCCACTTTTGAATCATTCGAGGTCTCTCTGACAGCTCGCGAGCAATGCGCTCACCTGCTCGACCAGCGCCTTGGTGGAAAACGGCTTGGTGATATACGCATTAGCGCCCAGCGCGAGGCCCTTGGTCACCTCCAGGTCTCGTCCCTTCGCCGAGAGCATGATCACCTTGACCCGATCCCACGCTTTGTTTTCCCGGATCTTCTGGCAGACCTCGAAGCCGCTACGCAGCGGGAGCATGATGTCGAGCAGAACAAGATCGGGCTGGAACGCGGTCATCTGCGCCAAGGCTGCCTCCCCATCGCGTGCGATGCCAACTTCGTAGCCGCTTTGCTGCATCAGGAATTCCAGGGAGATGACGATGTTCGGCTCGTCGTCGACGATGAGGACTTTGTGGGTCATGACGTTGTCTCCGGTGCCTTTGGCAGCGGCAGCGTGAATACGAACACCGCGCCGCTATCTGGCGTCGTTTCCAGCCACAGCTTACCGCCGAAATGACGGATGATTTCCCGGCTGATCGGCAATCCTAGCCCGGTGCCCTGGGGCTTGCCCGCCAGCCTGTCGCCGCCCTGGCGGAACTTGTCGAAGATAAGCTCCCGGTCCTGCGGACGCACGCCGCAACCGTTGTCTCGCACCGCAACACGCAAATCGCCGCCCACCGCCTCCAGGCTCACCGCGACGCGGCCGTCCACCCGGTCGCAGAACTTCACCGCATTCGACAGCAGGTTGAGCATCACCTGCATCAGCCGGTCGGGGTCGGCCAGTAGCCGGGGGACCTGCGGGGGCAACTGCAACTCAAGCTGAATGCGTTGATCCAGGAACAGTTGCCGGGTGGCGTCCACCGCATCCTGGATCACCTGTTTCAAGTCTAGCGGTACGGTGTGCCATTCGGTGCTACCGGATTCGATCTTGGCTAGGTCGAGCACGTTGTTGATGAGGCGTGTGAGGCGCTCGCTTTCCTTGATCACAATGTCGAGGTATGCGCTGCGTTTGGCAGCGGCAAGATCGGGATGGTCGCGCAGGATTTCCGAGAACGCACGGATTGACGTCAGTGGCGTGCGCAGCTCGTGGGTCACGGTGGAAATAAAGTCGTCCTTCATGTGGTCGAGTTCGGTGAGCCGCACGTTGGCTGCCTTGAGTCCGGCCGACACTGTCTCGAGCTCAAGCGATTTCTGTTCCAGCTGCCGGCTGTAGGCGACCGCTTGCGAGGTCTCATCCAGTATCGCCATGACCTCGTCCAGGCCGAGCGGTTGCTCATTCACGGCAGAGGCGATCATTGCCCGCGCCGATGCGGTGCCAATAGCGCCGGCCAACTGGATCTCCGCGAAATGCACCAGGTCGGCGTCGGCGGACAGCGCGTTCGCCCTGCCTTGCTCACGGAATCGCGCGTAGGCTTCATCGGCACGCGCGGCGCCAAGGAAACGCCGCAACAACGCGAGTACCGTAGCGGCCGAAGCGCTGCCGCGCCACACATGGGATCCCAGCGCGCTGCCGCTGCGCGCGTAGGCATCGACGAACAGGACGGCCTGCACCCCCTCCCCCGCGCTTTGCGTAGTCGTGAGCGACACACCGACATAGCCGCCGACGTTCGCCAGCATGCTCCAGAACAGCGCATGCGAGACTGGGTCCAGGCCGCCCAGGCCAAACAGCTGCCGCGGCCTTAGCCACCCTATGCAGAACGGCCCGTATTCGACAAAGCTGGCCGGCAGCCAGCCGGACTGCGCGAACGATGGCAGCAGGAGCGTGTATGCCCAGAGCAGGAAGCCGGCGCCCAGCCCGACCAGCGCGCCTTGCCGCGTGCCGTTTTTCCAGTAGATGGCGCCCAGCATCGCCGGCGCGAACTGCGCAACGGCCGCGAACGAAATCAAGCCAATCGAAACCAACGCGTAGGCTTCGCCGGCCACGCGGAAGTAGGCGTAGCCAAGCATCATCAATAGCACGATTGCCGCGCGCCTGATGGTGAGCAGCAGCGCGCTGATATCTGCGCGATGGCCAAACCGCAGCGGCTTAAGGCGCAGCAGCAACGGCATCACCAGGTCATTGCAGACCATGGTGCTGAGTGCGATGGTCTCGACAATGACCATGCCGGTGGCCGCCGACAGCCCGCCGATAAACACCAGGAGCGTGAGCGCCGGGGACCGTTCCCGCATGGGCAGGGCTAGCACGAACATATCCGGGTCGACTTCGCCACCCGGGAAGTGCAGGATCCCCGCGAAGGCGATGGGCAGGACAAAGACATTGATGGCCAGGAGATACAAAGGCAATAGCCAGATGGCCTTCTTCAGGTGGTTTTCGTCGATGTTCTCGACCACCGCGATCTGGAACTGGCGCGGCAGGAGCAGCATCGAGAACATCGACAGCACGATCAGCGAGGCCCATGAGCCAAAGGTTACGTTGCCGGCACCCGCCGCATTGCCATTCAACGTCAGGAGCGCTTTCAGGGCTGGCACCGCCTCGGCACGCCCGAACAGATCCCCGAAGCCGTCGTAGATGCCAAAGGTGACAAATGCCCCCACGGCAAGGAACGCCACCAGCTTTACCAGCGATTCGAAGGCGATCGCGGCGACCATGCCCTCATGGCGTTCTGCCGCATCGAGGTGACGGGTGCCAAACAGGATGGTGAACATCGCCAGCATCAGCGCGAGGTACAGCGTCGTGTCCGACCAGATCGGCCCTGTTTCGCCGCCCCGCATGCCGACGCCGGGGGAATGCACCAGCACCGCGACACTTGCCGAGACGGCCTTCAGCTGCAGCGCGATATAGGGCACTATGCCTACCACCGACACCAAGGTGACAAGGCCGCCGAGCAGCGCGCTCTTGCCGTACCGGGAGGCAAGGAAGTCGGCAATCGAGGTGATGCGGTTGTTCTTGCTGATGCGAATGATCTTGCGCAGCAGGGTCCACCAGAGTGCCGCCATCAGCGTGGGACCGAGGTAGATGGGCAGGAAGCCGATGCCGCTGACGGCAGCCCGGCCGACGCTGCCATAGTATGTCCACGAGGTTGCGTAGACGGCCAGTGACAACGCATACAGGTATGGGCTGTTGATGATGCTGGCACCGGCATCTGCGCGCCTGTCGCCGTAGAACGCAATCGCAAACAACATGCCGAGATACGCGAACGACGCCAGCGCGATGACCCAGCCGTCCAGCATTTCAGTCCTCCGGCACGGGTGCCGAGGGGTCAGGCTGCGAGCGTCTTCTCCGCGGCGCTTTCTGTTCTGCCGTGAACGCCAGCAGGCCGATGAGCAACGCCCATGCGGCAAACAGGTAGCAGTACAACCGCGGGATGCCGAACCAGGTGAGCGTGTCGTTGAACAGCGCCAGCAATGGGTAGTTGAACATCAGCCAGCCCAGGGCAAACAGCGCGATCAGACGGTGCCCGAGAAGGGAACGGCGCAACATGAAACGTTCCTCAGTGACTTCAATGGCTTCAGTGGCTTCAGTGGCCGGAAGCACCCGATGCGCCGATGCCGGTTTCAGAGCGGATCTTCTGCGCCGGGTACCCTTCCCGGTCGATGCGGGCACGATCGCTGTGGTCCAGTATCGAGAACAGCCAGATGCCGACAAAACCCACGGTCATAGAAAACAGGGCGGGCGATGTGTAGGGAAAGATGGCATCCCTGTAGCCGAACACATCGACCCAGACCGACTTGGAGACAATGGTCAGGCCGACCGCGGTAATCAGGCCGAGAAAGCCGCCGATGGTCGCGCCGCGCGTCGTGCAGTCTTTCCAGAGCACAGCCATGAACAACACGGGGAAGGTCGCCGATGCCGCCACCGCGAAGGCCAGCGACACCATGAAGGCAATGTTCTGCTTCTCGAACGCGATCCCCAGAATCACCGCCACGATACCCAGTGCGACTGTCGTCACGCGCGATACGCGCAGTTCCTTGTCGCTGGCGGCCTTGCCTTTCTTGAACACGGTCGCGTAGAGATCATGCGACACCGCCGTAGCACCGGACAACGTCAGCCCCGCGACCACGGCAAGAATCGTGGCGAAGGCCACCGCAGAAATAAAGCCGAGGAAGACATTGCCTCCGACGGCATTCGCGAGGTGGATAGCCGCCATGTTGTTACCGCCCAGCAAGGCGCCAAGCGCGTCCTTGTACACCGGGTTGGTGCTGACCAGGACGATGGCGCCAAAGCCGATGATGAATGTGAGCAGGTAGAAGTAGGCGATCCAGGTCGTCGCCCAGAACACGGACTTGCGTGCTTCCTTGGCGCTTGGCACGGTGAAAAACCGCATCAGGATGTGCGGCAGGCCAGCAGTGCCAAACATCAGCGCCATGCCGAATGAAATGGCAGAGATCGGATCCTTGATGAAGGTGCCCGGGCCCATGATGGCGTCCTTCTTGGCGTGAATCTCAACCGCTTTGGCGAATAGCGCTTCGGGATTGAAATGGAACTGCGCCAGCACCATGATTGCCATGAAGCTCGCACCGGCAAGCAGCAGGCCGGCCTTGATGATCTGGACCCAGGTGGTCGCCGTCATGCCCCCAAACAGCACGTACACCATCATCAGGGTGCCGACGATCACCACGGCAATCCAGTACTCCAGGCCGAACAGCAGCTTGATCAACTGTCCGGCACCGACCATCTGGGCGATCAGGTAAAAGGCCACCACCACCAGCGTGCCCGAGGCCGCGAACACGCGGATCGGGGTCTGCTTGAAGCGATAGGCAGCCACGTCGGCAAAGGTAAAGCGACCGAGGTTTCGCAGGCGCTCGGCCATCAGGAAGGTGATAACGGGCCAGCCGACCAGGAAGCCGATCGAATAGATCAGGCCGTCATAGCCGTTCAGGTAAACCGCTGCCGATATCCCGAGAAAGGATGCCGCGGACATGTAGTCGCCTGCAATTGCCAGTCCGTTCTGGAATCCGGTGATGCCGCCGCCGGCCGTGTAGAAATCCGCCGCGGACTTTGTTTTGGCGGCAGCCCATTTCGTGATGAACAGGGTAAACACCACAAAGACAGCGAACATGGATATCGCCGTCCAGTTGGTTGGCTGCTTTTGCAATTGACCAAGATCGCCACCGGCTCCCCAGGCCGCGCCACCAAGGGCAAGCAGCATCAATGCGCATAGGATATGGCTCCGGGTCGACATTACAACACCTCCTTGCGAATCTGAGCCGTCAGGTCATCGAATTCGCCGTTGGCGCGCCGGACGTAGATGCCGGTGACGACCACAGTAAATACGATCACAAAGAGTCCGATCGGGATACCCCAGGTCATCACGCCATCGCCGATCCTGGTGGAAAGCAAGGTCTTGCCGAAGGCAACCAGAAGGATGTAGCCGTAGTACACGACCATCATCATTGCAGTGAGCACCCATCCGTAGGTGGAGCGGGTTGAAACCAGCCGCTGGTAGTTGGGATTGGACTGTATCCGTTGAACGAGATCCTCTTCCATGTCTTATCTCCTGTTCCTCGGATAAGAGGCCCCTATCCGTAGCCAGTCTTTGTGTCTCAAGTCCTATGTCTTTTGGTCTTATGTCGAACAGCGGCAACCATCAATGGCGATGTGCACGCGGCCCAAAGGCAAGTGCCTTAAGACGTATTTGCCTGGCAATCTCGCCCGCTGCATCTGGCAGGGTGCGAGTGATCGAAGGGCAATCATCGAAACGGTGCTCGCAATTGAGTGAGAAATCGGTACGGTTCCGTACCTGTTCGTCTACGCGTGGAAGGTTCCATGCGCCCGGCGTCCCAAGCTTCTGCACAACAGGCAATGCGACGAAGGCCCACCACGCATTTTCCGCATCGTCCGGTGAGAGAAGACGCTATCGTTGGCGTCCATGCCCGGTAGCGTACCGACGCGATGACGGTGTTCAAGTCGCCTCGTGGACGTTTCCCGCGGCGGCGCGCGAAGGCTGCTTGCCGATCCCCTCCCCAGGGAGAACTGGACGGAAAGCGCTACATCGATGTGGCGGACGATCACATCAGCGGCGCCGGCGCGGTGGGCGTATGGACCAAGGCGGACAGCGTGACCTTGTTCGACACCTTCTCATTTGGAACCGGCGGTACGAAATAGCACCGAGAAAAGACGTGAAACCAAAGATCGCGTACTGCGATGCAAACGCTTGTGGATCCGGCAGTGACCGCCGGCCAAGCTCGGCTCGCTCGCCTGGTACTGCCTGCAGGCGTCCATGCCAGCGCCTTGCCACTTCTCGTCGGCCGCGCCCTACGCGGCTTCTGTGACGGGTTCATCGCGGTCCCGCTGCCAGCGTACCCGCTCTCGCTCGGTTTCGCGCAACTGGCAGTGGGATTGATCAGCAGTGCAACCCTGATAGGCTCGGTATTGGCGACGATACTGGTGGGAGCCCTCGGCCATCGCTACCCACAGGCTTGGCGCTATACAAGACGATCGAAGCCAGATCCGGGCAGATAACATCAGTGCTAGGAACGGCGTTGGGGGAACGGCGACTCGTCCTGCTTTCAGCCTTGATGGAGAGGACGATCGATATCCTGGAAAATGAGACCGCCTTTCTGCCGGACTGATGGCAGGAACATGCTCTCGACGGCCACTTGCGCCAGGCCTGCGCGCCGCTCCGGCTAGAGCATACATCCAAGCGGTTCGCGCATGCGCGCAGCCGGCACCGCCAGGCTCGCCCTATTTTTCTTCATCCGCCACGGCTTTGTCACGTTGAGGGGAACGGATGCCCTGGGCGGGCGGTCAGCGCCTTCGCTCAGAAGGCACCAGACGGATTTTGGATAACGCGGTGAATAGACGCCACGCGTCGAATCCAGTGAAGTCTGTCCGTTGACAGCTTGATCTGTCAACTGGAGACACGCCAAGCCACAGACCATGGAATAGTGATTTCTCGCTGATTACATTACCGCAATTATCCTGTCAGTTTTCCTTCAACCTGGAAACCCTTTATTCTGACTCCCGGCACCGGACGAAAAAAAACCACCCCGAAGGGTGGCTGAAAGCAAACTTCCTGCAAGCAGGAAGTGCCGATATGATCGTAATTACGCCTTAAATCGAAAATTTCAGAACTTGTGGCGAATGCCCATGACAGCGCCAGTCTGATTATCTCCGGGCTGGACGCTGCCGGCCGGGCCGGACAGGGCGTTATACCCGTTCATGCCGAGCTGGGATCCCTTGCGGTTGGCGACGTAGCCCACAGTCAAATACACGTCCGTGCGCCTCGACAACGTATAGTCAGCCGACGCCACCAGCATCAGCGGGTCAGCGCCGGAGTTCTTGACGTCCGTGTAGTAGGCGGCGCCGGTCAGCGTCAGCGCCGGCGTAGCGGTGTATTTCAGGCCGGCCCAGTAGAGGTTGGAGCGGTTGACCGACAGGGTCCCTGCATTGCCATTGAACCAGCGCATGCCGGCGAAGGCCTTGGCCGGGCCAAAGGCATAGGTGCCGCCGACCAGGAAGCGCCGGTCCTTCAGGGCCTGCGTGGCCAGGCTCGAGCCCTGCAGTTCGTCGTACACCGCGCCGACCGAGAACGGGCCGGTCTCATACAACAGCGACAAGCCTATGTTGCGGTCGATGCGGAAGTTTCCCGGCACCTCGCCATTGTTGGTACGGCCGAAACTGTACAGCGCTGAGGTCGTCAGCCCGCCGAAGCGGCCGCTATACTTGACGGCGTTGTCAGCGCGGCCGGCCAGGATGGCGTCGCTGAGGAACAGCGAATACCTGTTCGCAATGGCCATCGGGTCCAGTTGCGCCGACATGTCATAAATGGGCGTGGTCTGCCGGCCCAGCGTCAGGGTGCCGTACTGGCTGCTGAGGCCCACAAACGAGGCGCGGTCGAACAGCTTGGATGTGTTGTTGTTGGCGCCGGTGTCAAGAGAAATGCCGCTCTCCAGGTTGAACAAGGCCTTCAGGCCACCGCCGAGATCCTCGACGCCGCGGATGCCCCAGCGGGAGGTCGACAAGTTGCCGGAACTCATGCGTACCAGGTTCTTGCCGCCGGAGGCCGACGGCGCATGGCTCAGGTATTCAATGCCGACGTCCGCCACACCGTACAGCGTGACGCTCGATTGCGCGTGCGCTGCCGACGCCGCCATCATGAACATCGCGGCCAGGGATAGGCCATGATTACGCTTCATTACTTCTCCTCTAGTTAAAGCAAACAACTTGCCAAAAACGAAGATGCGAGTATATGACCCTCAAGATTTCGGCTAGATGACGGTCGCATTACGGCGCGAATTTGTGTTGCGTTTTTACAAGTTACGAACAAATCCGCACATTGCCATGCGACGAAGCAACATGACAGTTTTGTAATAAAGCTATCGAAAAACAAATAATGACCACTCGACCGATCTGCGTGACCATTAGAAAGAAAAAAAAAGGGGGCCAACGGGCCACCACTTGTTGCGGATTTTTGAGAAGGTGATCAGTCGATTCGGTGAGCGCGATCAGGATAGGAAGGTGGTCCTGCGCGCAGGTGAATATGGTCGCCGCGTCGCTGCCGGCGCGGTGTATGTGACAAACTCGCACCCTGAGGACCCCACGGCACGGTAGGGTGCGGCAGATTGCAATCTCGTAATCGAATAGCCATCTAGCCGTTACCGTTGTCTGAATACTCTGCTCTCCACGTCGACGCTAACCTCGTTCTGCGGGACGCCACGCAATACCTCAACAAAGCAATTCTAATCACTGGGATCACAATCATGTTCTCCGGCATCTCCAGTGCCACTACTGGAGATACCGCTAGCGCGGATGCACCACAAGATGGCGGCAGTCGCGTAACCCGTAAGCGGTGCCAAAGGCGGCAAGTGGGCCAACAAGGTGGCGGCGGGCTTCACTAACGCGGCTTCGCGCTCGGGCGACAAGCTAGCCACGTTGCAGCAGACCCGCGCCAGACACACTGCGAAGCACAACGAAGGCATTGCCTTTGATCAGAGGTCCGCGGGACAACGGCCGCTTATGCTAAAGGGCGTGTACGAAGAGATCCGCGATGCCAACGGCAGCTTCGCCGACCTCTACGCCACCTCGCGCGAATACGCCCTGGGTGGCGCCTACCAGGCGGGCAGCGTGAAGGTTCGCCGGCTACAGCATGATACGCTCGGGGGGGGGGCCACGATAGCCACCGCCAATAACCCCACCGCCTCCAACAGGCCCGAACTCAATTGGCTGGGTGCAGCCTGGCCAGCCACTATTGCAGATCGCCATTTCGGCTAATGGCGCTCACTAATTCCGCCACTGTGGCAAATTAGGTGCCGTATGCGATCCCGGTGCTGCCGCTTGCCTATCGGGTTCCCGCAAAGCTATCCGCTTTGCGAAATGGCCCGGCTAGGGATTTCCCAGGGGAGCGAGTGCGCCCCGGCACACCGGCGCCCTCCCCTGCGTCTTGCGATTGTGGAGCCTGTGCGTTAGCCGTCCCGTCGAGATCTTCCTCATCCCATCCCCGGCGCCGGCCGGTCGGCACGAGCGCGAGGGAATTGGCTTCTCGTCACTGGCACGATATCAATCAGGGTTAATACCCGATTATGTTCCGTGGCTGGAACAGCATTGCCAAATCCGCAGCCTTGTTCGCTAAAACACCGAAATTTACACTCCGATTACTCCCCAAAGGATGATCCGCGTTGAGTCAGACCAAAAACCAATCGCGAAATAAGGTGACCCGTGTGCTTCTTTAGATAGTTTTCGACCGAAGCCCGTGCCAGGTGTACAGGATAAAAATAAATGTGGAAACGCTAATATGAAAATGATACGCGCCGCCCGAGTCCGGTTATTGCTGGTACCGATCCTGGCGGTCTGGGCCATGAACTCAAATGCCGAGTTCGATCTCCACCTCTTTGGACTGGTCGACGCCGGCGTCGACGTCGGCCG
>NZ_BAAILO010000370.1:33181-58384 GCF_054589115.1 Cupriavidus sp. 8B
GGTACCGAGGACCTCGGGCAGGGCCTCAGTGCCACGTTCCGGCTCGTCGGCGGTTTCGGCGCCGATGACGGCACGCTGGGCCAGGGGGGGCGCTTGTTCGGACGCGAAGCGGCGGTCGGTCTGGCCAAAAAAGAGGTGGGCACCCTTCTTCTAGGTCGTCAGCCAACACCGGTTTCCCTTACCAACGCGAACGTCGATGCCTTCTACTGGATGGGCGGCGGAGGCTTCATCGCGCTGACGCGCAGTGGCGCGACCACTCAACAGGTCCTTCCGCAAGTCGTAACGGCTCGCGTCGACAACGCCATCAAGTACTACTCGCCCGAGGAATGGAAAACCGTAGCTTTTACCGCACTGTTCGCCCCCGGAGAGAGGTCCGCCGAGTTGGGTGATGTGTACGGACTATCAGCCAGGTACCTTGACGGACCTTTCGACCTGAACGCCGCATGGGGCAAGCAGAACAGCGGAACGGGGGCAAGCGGCGCCATCAACTCGTTCACTATCGGCGGCAGCTACAACGCCGGCTTCGCGAAATTCTACGCGGGCTTTACCGATGAAAAGAACGCATGCTCAACATGTACCGGCACCTTGGCGCGCGCTGGGGGAGTAACGGGAACGTCCGCGAGCGACTTCCGGCTGGCCAATCTCGGGGTTCGGATTCCAATCGGAAAGTTCAGCGCAATTGCCCAGATCGTCAGAGTCAATGATCACTCCAGCTACAAGGTGGACCCCGGCAACCGGAACGCGACCTGGATTGCCATCGGCGGGGAGTACAGCTTTTCCCGCCGAACACTGATCTATGGCTCCCTCGGCACGATCGACAACCGAAACGGATCGCAATACGCACTGGGAAGCGGAGGCGTTCAGCGGCCGGCAAATTCGGTTGGCCCTGGTAATCCCAGGTCCACGACCGCCACGCTCGGAATCAAGCACGTTTTCTGAGAGCTTTTTTCAGCTTCTTCTCTGTTGTCATTATTTCGAAACGCAATGCCGACAAACAATTGACTAATTCATCCATACCCTTTGCAAAGGTGACAAATGCCCCCCGTATTGCATACTGATTCTGCGCAATGGTGCGCGTTCGAAGCGGATACCCTCCGGGGCTACGAGCTAATGCCCAGCATCATCGGCGCGGAGTACACCGATGCGTACAGCGTCGACCTGGTGCGCGTCGCGCCTGGCGGCTACTCTGCCTCGCATATCGACAAGGCGCGCCATGCGTTCTTCATACTTGAGGGCGAAGCATGCATCACGATCGGAGACGAAGTACATCATGTGAGACCTGGTTCGGTCGTCAAGATCTTGCCGGGTGTGCCTCACGAGGTCAGGAACGAGAGCGCATCGACACTTGTACTCCTGGCAATCTATGACCCTCCGCGCAGCCGCAAATAGGGATACGAAGCCGGGAAAAGACGCGCTGGCCCGGCCAATGAACCTATACCGGGAGCGCGCTTTACCGATGCCTCCCAACAACGGAAGGTAAACAGGAGCCATGAAATGTGGATGGAATCGAATGCTCTTTTGCGAAGGCGGCTGCAGGCCGCCTTTATTGCCATTTGGTGTATTGGCGCACTGCCGGTGCGGGCAGCGGATTGGCCTGAACATCCAATCAAACTGATCGCACCCTCGACTCCCGGTGCTACACCGGACATCTTTGCCCGAATACTTGCCGAAGGCCTTCGGACACGTCTAGGTCAGGCTGTCGTTGTGGATAACAAGCCCGGTGCGGGCGGCTCAATCGCGGTGAATGCCGTCGCCAAGGCAGACCCTGGTGGCTACATCATCGGCATCTCGCCTCCTGGCCCCCTGGTCCTGAATCGTCTCCTGAACGCCAAACTATCCTATGATCCCGCCAAGGATCTGTCTCTTATTTCCGTTGCGGTCAAACAGCCAAACGTGCTGGTCGTGAGGGGTTCCTTGGCCGCGGAAAACGTAGGCGAGCTGATCCACCTACTGCGTGGCGAGCCCGGAAAATACAACTACGCCATGGTTGGAGTCGGCTCGATCAATCACCTGTGCATGGAGTCGGTCGCTTCACAAAGCGGGACGGAAATAGCGCCGATCAGCTATAGCGGGACACCCCAGGCCGTGATGGCCCTTGTTGCCGGAGAAGTTGACATGGCGTGTTTGCCAGCGCAGGCACTCTTGCCACAACTGAAATCAGGGAAGATCAGGGCGCTCGCTGTGGCGACCGGCGAAAGATCCGGGTTTCTTCCAACTGTCCCATCTCTGAAGGAGGCTGGCATTCCTGGCATCGATGCAAGCTCGTGGATGGGAATCATTGCGCCAGCAAACATGCCCGCCGCGATCGTTACCCGCCTGCGCGAAGAGATCTCGCGTGTGCTTCAGGAGCCGGGGGTCAGGTCGAAACTGGCCACGCAGTATATGGAAGTGGTAGCGTCCACGCCGGAGCAGTTCGCATCCACTGTGCGTGACGACCTGGCACGGTGGAGACCGGTGGTCGATAGTCGAAAGATCCAATTGAACTAGGTCGCCTTCCCGATCCGGTTCGCTCGCCCTGGCGAGGCGTCTTCCATCCTGACGGGCCGGCCGCTCCTTCCGGTGCGGCGTCAACGGTCCCCGTTCACGCCGCTCCAACTACGCAGTTATCATCTAGCTCGCCCGGGATTTCCTGAGCGTTTCCGATGGCGACTCGCCAAATCTTACCTTGTAGGAAATGGAAAACCTGCCGAGATGCGTGAATCCGCAATCGAGCGCGACATCGGCAATACGGACGCCTGTCGGCGTGGAACGCAAAACCTGCTGGGCACGCTCGAGGCGGACCGCGTGAAGGTATTGCATCGGGCTGGTCCCCTTGAATTGCTGAAAGCCGTCACGCAGCGTTCTGGCGGCTACGCCCACTGCCCGGGATATATCCTCGAGTTGAAGCCTCTCCGCGCGATGTTCGGTAATGAACTCCTCCGCCCGCTTGACAAAGCCGGGTGAAGGTGCCCCGTGCCTGACCAAGCTCACCGTCCCCTCATGCCCGACCGCCAGCAACTCGAGCAGCAGCAGTTCGAGTTGCCTTGCAACGCCGGGATTCTCACTGGCGCACACCAGGAGCTCCGGCGAGCTTGTCACCAGTTGAAGCTGCTGCAACCACCCGCTCAATGGTGGGCTCGCAAGCGCTATGCCGTGGGGAAGCGATGGCGACGTCCATCCTGTCTGAGCGGCCAGGGCGGCGGGGTCGATACGCAGGACAAACTGCTCGCAATCCGGCGACAGCGAAGCGCCGAACCCCTGCCCTGGCGGACAGAGAATGCCGTTCTCGCGATCCACCCGAATCGTTCGCCCCAGCGTGTCGACCTGCGCTTCTCCGGATACACAGAACATCAGCAGGTAATAGCCATCGATTGCCTCGACCTCGACCCGCATGGCGTCGCCAAACGCGATCGACCCGAGTCCCAGCCCACCGATCTTGATGAAATCCATACGGGAGCACCCAGCGGTACGGCCGTTAGGTATGAGCGCGTGTGGCTGCATGACTGCTGAAATACGTTCACGGGTTTCGTCTAGGTCGAACGATTCGAAAAGACGGTAAGCGCGCAAAGCACCCGTCCGGAAAAATGGTGTCATGATTCACCCCGCGATTCCATAACGTTTAAGCCTAAAGCATCTTTCGAATATACACGATATTGCCATAGGACACACGCTCGACAATATCCCGATGAGAGCCAAAATATCGACCGAAAATGCACTATAACGGCGCAAATATTTTCGATCATGCACTGCAATGATTAATCGATTTCATTGCATGAAACCCGGCGCGACGAATATGACTGCGAAGCCTCTCTTGCTGAACCCGCAGCACGGACATGAAGGGAAATACATGCCGCATCCGGATAGAGAAACCGCCGCCCGACACTTAACGGATAGACCCTGCACTTCGCTTCTCAAATAATTCACGTATGCGCCGAAAATGAAGGTGCATGGGCCGCGGAGGTGCAACTGCGCCGCAAGGCTTGCGACGCTCGCCAGCCCCCAGCGGAATCGGAGGCTGACAAGCTGGCTGACCGTTACTCCCGGCCGATGGCGACGTGACTGACGGCTCGCCTTGCCCCACAAATTGATGACAAAGGAGATCCAAATGAACAAAGAGTCGATCGATGCACTGTTGAAAAAAATCAACGACACGTCGGCAGGCGCAGGCAACCCGCGCGCAAAGCAAGTGGTCAATCGTATTGTGCGCGACCTTTTTTACACGATCGAAGACCTGGACGTGACCCCAGACGAATTCTGGAGCGCGCTCAACTATTTGACGCAGGCTGGCCAGAGCGGCGAGTATGGCCTGATCGCCGCGGGCCTTGGATTCGAACACTTCCTCGACCTGCGCATGGATGAAGCAGAGGCCAAAGCCGGACTGACGGGCGGCACACCCCGCACGATCGAAGGTCCGCTGTATGTTGCCGGCGCACCGCGCAGCGAAGGTCACGCGAAGCTGGACGATGGCACTACGCCGGGTGAGCCGTTGATCATGGACGGGCGCGTGTACGATGAAGGCGGCCAGCCGATCGTCGGCGCCGTTGTCGAGGTCTGGCACGCCAACCATCTCGGCAACTACTCCTACTTCGACAAGTCGCAGGCTCCGTTCAACCTGCGCCGCACCATCGTCACCGATGCCGAAGGCAAGTACAGCTTCCAGAGCATGGTTCCCGTCGGCTACAGTGTGCCGCCGGAAGGCCAGACCAAGCAATTGCTCGACCTGCTCGGGCGCCACGGAAATCGTCCGGCCCATATCCATTTCTTCATCTCGGCACCCGGCCATCGCAAGCTGACCACCCAGATCAATATCGCTGCCGATCCCTACCTGTGGGATGACTTCGCGTTTGCCACCCGCGAGGGCCTGGTGCCGTCGATGCGCAAGGCCGAAGCGGATGAGGCTGGCCAGTTCGGACTGGATGGCCCTTTCCAGAAGATCGACTTTGATTTCACGCTGCTGCGCGACAGTACCAGCGTGAGGACATCCGAGGTCCATCGGATTCGCGTCGAAGCCTGATTGGCTTCCGACAACGCGCGGATTCTGACAGGATGCTCAGGCTCCGCGCTTGCGGCCGCACCAGCTTCTCGGGTTGGTGCGGCCGGGCTGTTTGGCCGGCCTGCCTTGTGCGCAGGAGCCGCGAGTATCCCGCGGAATCCGCACTGCCTTTGAGACATTCGGGAGAGATGACGCAGCAGCGTCAGATGCACGGCGTGGCAATGACGCCGTGCAGGACATGCCTGCCTGAATGACGATCAGCGCCGAATCAGCGAGCGCAGTGATACTGAAGGATCCGCGATCCGCTGTGAATCCAGGCCATCCGTATTCAGCAGCCTGGTCAGCGCGGCCATGTCGCGGCCATTGTTGATGGTTGCCGCGGCACGGATGCGTCCCGACGTATCGAGCCCCAAAACGGTGAATGCATCGTCCTGCGGGCGACCCCGCTCCACGAGCGTGAGGGACGGATCGAAGAAGCCCAGCGTCTGGATGTTGCAATCGTACTGATCCGACCAGAGCCACGGCACTTCGCCATACCGCTCGCTGCCGCCAAGCATGTTCGCAGCCGCGACGGCCGGCTGCTTCTCGGCCACCTGCCACGATTCGACGCGGGCCACCCGGTCGAGTGCCGTAATGTAGTGGCGCGTGACCTCGCCCGCGGCAAAGATGTGCGGATCCGACGTCCTGCAATGCTCGTCCACGACAATGCCGTCGTTGACCTCCAGCCAGGCGGCTTCGGCCAGTTCGGTGTTGGGGATCACGCCGATTCCCGCGACCACAAGGTCCGCAACGAGCGCTTCGCCATTGGTATCGATCCGGACCCCGTGCTCATGACTGGCAACACCCTTCACTTCCGTGCCCAGGCGCAGCGCTACGCCGCGCTGCACGTGCATTTCGCCCACATAGGAACTGATCGCCGGAGGCATCGTGCGCTTGAGCACCCGTTCGGCCGGCTCCAGCATGGTGACCTTGCAGCCAAGCGCAATGGCCGTCGCCGCTACCTCAAGCCCGATGAATCCGGCCCCGACAATAGCAACGCGCGTATCGGGTAGCAGGCGTTGCCGCAGTGCCCTGGCGTCGTCCAGCGTCCGCAGGTAGTAGACGCCGGAGCCGGTCAGCGTGCGCACGCGTGAGCCGGTGGCAAGCAGCAGGCGATCATATGGCATCTTGCTGCCGTCGGATAGTTCCACCGCCATTTCCGCGCGATGGATAGCGATCACGCGGACGCCAAGACGCAACTCGATCCGTTCGCCAGCATAAAACGCCTCGTCGCGGATGAAGGCATGAACCTCGCGCTCGCCATCCAGTAACGCATCTTTTGAGAGCGATGGCCGGTCGTAGGGTAAATGCAGTTCTTCGCCCACGACGCAGATCCTCGCGTCCGGCGCCGCCGCACGCAAGCATTCGGCGGCGCGCCGGCCGGCCTGGCCGGCTCCGACAATCACAAACCTTGTCATATCCTGTCTCCCATTCGCACCGTGCCAGCTATTGCCCGCCGGCCGCGGCGATTTGCACGCGGCCGCCGACCAACCGGATCGGGTAGGTACGTACCGGTTCGGTGATCGGCGCCGAGCACGGCTGCCCCGAACGCAGGTCGACCAGGCCCTGGTGCAACGGGCATTCCACCCGGCAATTCTCGACAAAGCCTTCTGACAGGCGTGCATGACCGTGCGAGCAGAGGTCGTGCAGCGCGAACCAGCCGTCTTCCACGCGGAAGACGGCCACCGGCTGCGCCTTGACCACCACCTGCGCGGGTTCGTCGAGGGAGAAGTCGTCCTCGGCACCGACGTCGTGCCAATCCAGTTCACTCATACGGCCTCCGGTTCAGATCGGGGTGGCGAGCAGGGTCTGCACGCGCGAGGTGTCATAGATGACGCGCTTGGCGGCATAGCGCCACTGCCCGTCCCGCCGCACGACCCGGTCCAGGTAGCGTCCCGCCTGGTAGACGAAAGACTCCCCGTCGGTGCGGGTCTGCACGACGATGTAGCTGCTCTGCGTCTCCACCACGTCGGCTGACTGGTTCAGGATCACCAGGCCCGACACCATATGGCGGTAGCTATGCTCTTCAAAGATGTTCGCGTTGCGCAGGGACACCACGCGATCCCGCAGCATCCGTTGGTTGCTACAGTAGATGATGCCAACCGGCAGGCCGGCATCCGCGTTCTCGCGCGGCACGATCTCGTAGAGGCAGTCTTCCGTGAAGAAGGCGGGCCAGTCCTCGAGCCGGTCGTTGTCCAGCGCATTGATGTATTGGTTCTGCAACATGTACAGGTCGAACCACAGTTTCATGTCCATCACTTCACCGCCTTTTCAATAGCCCATCAACTTCTGGTAGCCGACCCAGAACTTGCGGATCAGGCTTTCGGTAATCACTGTGTCCTGCTGGTCGGGGTTGCCGCGCGACATCTCGATCACCGAGGTCGCGTCCGAGTCGCGCGCCGTACCGCGCTGCACCAGCTCCGTGGCTTCGGTGTCTTCCATCGAGATATACCCGGCCGGGCCGACCAGGTTGGCCTGCTTGACGCGCAGCTCACGCATCTCCGGGGTATCGTCGGCGTAGCCGAAGAAATGAAATACCAGCTCGAAATTGTTCGGCCCCTTCGGCAGCAGCTGGCGAGCCACCAGCGTGTTGTGGATTTGCTGGATCACCAACTGCGGGAAGATCGGCTGGATATGGTTGGTCGTGTCTTCCTCGTACTCCGGCACCAGCGCCAGGATCGAATCGTCCTCCAGACTGAAACCCTCGTCGAACGAACGGATGTTCTGCTGCTTGTATGCCGCCGAGGTGTCCTCGCCGTTCTTGGTCACCGTGATGATGCTGTGCAGCCCGTGGGAGGCGTCCGGAATCGAGCGCGCCTTCATGCCGACGCGAAAGATATTGAACGTGGTATGGAAGAGGTGGAGCATGCTCGCGTGGTAGGGATCCTTCACGTTCTCCATGTAGAGCTTCCAGTTCGACCGTGAGTACTGGCGCGTGCAGCCAAGGTATTCGATGGGCTTGTGGAATATGCGGTCGATCCAGGGCCGCATCTCGGCGCCGAGGTACTCGGGCAACGGTGCCACGCTTTCGCTGAAGGTTGCGAAGACGACGCCGCGGTAGCTGTCGACGCGCAGTTGCTTCAGGCTATGTGCTTTGGGATCGAAATCCGCCGGCATGCCCGTCATGCCCTTCTGGCCGCGGCGAAAGGGGACACCCAGCAAACTGCCCGAGGCATCGAAACTCCACTGATGGTATACACAAGTGTGCGATGTCGCGTTGCCACGCGCCTTGCGGCAAACGCTCGCGCCACGGTGAGCGCATCGGTTAACCCACGCAGCCAGCGTGCCCTCCGGGGTCCGCGTAACCACGACCGGTGTATCGCCGACAAAGGTACTCTTGAAGTCGCCCGGGTTCGGGATCTCGGCTTCGAGAGCCACGAAGTTCCAGGTGGGACCGCGGTAAATGCGCTCCTGCTCCCGCTCATAGACCGCTTGCGAGCTGAAGACCTTGTATGGGATTCGCGAACCGTCATCGTGGGGGAACACGACAGTGTCGTTGTCCATCCTATTGATCGGACGCAGTATCTCCTCGGTGGCATGCATGGCGCCTATCTCCTTTCAGTAGCGACAGTGGGCATGGATTGCGGTCCCATTCTGGCGGCGCCCGCATACCGGGTCTATCCAATGTCAGTGCGAATTGCCTGCGCGCTGTCCAGTTTCGGCGCCTTTGACAGGATGGATGGAGCTACCAAGTATTAGAGAAGCCAGGTCGAAGAATCAGAGGGCACGGACGAGCCGGTGACTCACAAAATCAAGCGGTACTCGCAGTGCCTGCATCCAGGAGGCGGCGTGCCGACGTGCCGGATGCCCGTCTGGCGAGCACAGGATGGCGACGTTCTTCGGCCAAGTTGCTAGCCTTGGAGCCCTCTGCGAGCGGGCCGAAGTGTCCGTCGTAGTGCTTGTTTTACGGTGTTTCGGCAGCGAGGGAGCGAGGGAGCGCAGCTACGCAGCGCTGGAACAGGCAGCGCCGGCCGGTGCGGCGGCGCTGCCTTTGCGGGATGTCATGCGGAATCCCGCCGGCTGCGCCGGCCACCCTGGCGCATTCGGCCGAACACCGGATAGGGTCAATCGGGATCCGCCTGATCAACGGGTATGACGACCCCGTCCTTCTTCGCGCGCACGCGTGGCGGGTCGTAGATAGTCAGCAACACCAGCTCCGAGTCGCCCCTGTTGCGGATCGCATGCACGACACCCCGCGGAATACGCACCACCGCACCCGGAAGCACATGGTGACAGGAGTCGGCGATGTCGATATCTCCCTCGCCACTGATGATGTAGAACGCATGGTTATCGGGATCGATGTGCAGCGGCGAATAGCCACCGACCGCGACCCGCACGATATCCAGGTTGTAGGCGTCTGTGTACTCGTTGCCGAGAATGTTGAAAATAAACTCGAATCCCTTCGATCCCTCGATCTGATGCGAGGTCCACGGCGTATCGAAGGTCTGCGTGACATGCTTCATTGTTGAACTCCTTGCCTGAAAGTCTATGCGCGGCGGCGCGATCCAAGGTTCGCCTGGCCTATTCTTTACTGCGGCGCTCGTCGGTGCCCTGGCGCTCCTTGACGAATGCCATGCAGATTGCCCCGCACAATGGTCCTGCTGCGAGTACCGCGAACGCGGAGAAGAACGAACTCGTCGCCTGGAACACGAAGCCGACGAATGCAGGGGCCAGCGCGGACCCCAATTGCCACGCTGCATTGGCAACGCCGGCGGCTGAGCCGGCCTTGGCAAGTCCTGCCTGCTCGGCGACCATCGTCACTAGCAACGGGCTGTAGATAAAGGCGCCCACACCGATGAAGGGAGCGGCGATTCGAAACGCCGTCACGTCATGGAGTTGCCCGAATACAAGCAGCATTGCGCTGAAGAATAGCAAGGAGACAACGGTCAGCGCCTTGCGCCTTGCGCCAAGCCGGTCCGATAGCCAGCCGACCGTCGGCTTGGCAAACAGCCCGGCGACGCCCGCCATCGCCACGATGAAGCCCGCCTGCACCGCGGGGATGGCGTAGCCTTTGACCATCAGCGGGATCGCCCATGACGAGAACCCGAGAGTGCCCCAGAATGCGCCGCAACCGGCCAGCGCCAGCAGCAGGAAATTGCGCGTCATCAGCGCGCCAATGCGCGTACGCAAACCGCCGGCCTCGCCGGCCTGGCCAATCGTTTCGCCGAGCGCCACGACGCCGCCGGCACTTGGCCTGTCGCGCACGGCGATGGCACAGATCAGCGCGAACACCAACGCGAGCACGCCCAGCCCGCGGTAGCCGTTGCGCCAGCCGTATGCCTCGACAAATGCCGGCAGGACCGCATTGGTCACGATAACCGCCACCGACGACGCACTCATGAAGAATCCGAAGGCACGACCTCGCTCGTGCTTCTCGAACCACACGGTGATGAGTTTCACGCCGGCTGCGTAATCGGCGCCGGCGGTCAGGCCCATGAGCGCCTGCAGTACGAGGCCGACAGCCAGTGATGGCGTGTAGGAGAAGCCAAACGTCGCGACCGAGAGCCCGAGAAGCGACGTCGACAACGCGATGCGGCCGCCGACGCGATCCGTCGCAAAGCCGCAGACCATGTTGGACAGCACGTAGCCGAAATAGAACGCCGTGACAAACATGCCGAGAGCCACGAGCGGCAGCGACAAGGACTGGCCCAGCGGAATGGCGAGAGAGCCCCAGGCGAGACGGCAGGCGGTGGACAGGACGAGCGCCGCCCAGGCGATCAGCAGGACCAGCCAGCGGAGCCTTCCCGAAGGGGGGGCCTCAGCGAGTGGATGATAGGGGGTGAGCAAATTGGTAGTCATCGCATGTCTCCGTGCGCGAGGTGTCTTGTGTACTGGGCGCGTCGCACGTCGGCGTGATCGCGCACTGATCGTCATCATGATGCAACGAATTTGCCATGCTCGAAGGATGGTTTTCCGAAAACGGTGTTCCCAGGCTGGAACAGCGTTCGCCCGCCCGCAAGGATTGGAGAGCGGGCGCCCTCTTCCCGCTCCATGGATGAGTACAAGCCTCCTCCGACTCGCCCTTCAGTTCCGGAACTAGTGGTGCAATCTCGCTCCGTTTCAGGAACATGGTTTTGCCGCCGGCTCTGTTCTGCCTGCCGGCATTCCACGCGATGATGCAGCAGGCTGCCGTACTGCACAAACGGGCCACCCCTACAAGATCAAGATTCGGAGGCAGAAATGCAAACCACGGTTCCTACGCTGGCGGAAGCACCGGGCGGTGTCGCCGCCCCCTTCCGCTGGGTCATCCTCTTCTTTTCCTGGGCGGCCCTGCTGACCGGGACCATCTGCAGGTTTTCGTTCGGCACGCTCGCGCTATCGGTCGGCCAATCACTGGCACTGCCGATCGCCGCGCTGGGTGTGTTTGTCACCGCCTTCTATGTTGGCTATGTCCTCTCGAATGCGATTGGCGGCATCATTACGGACCGCGTCGGCGGAAGAACGACGATGTCGATTTCCCTGTTCGCCCTGGCCATTGCGACGTTCTGCTTCGGCTTCACGGCATCGCTGCGCGTCGGACTGATTCTGCAAGTCATCATGGGCCTGACCGCCGGCGCCGACTACGCGGCGGGCATCAAGCTGGTGTCCTCGTGGTTCGACAGGCGCGAGAGGGGCCGCGCCGTAGGGCTGCTGATGACGTCGGGTTCAATTGCGGTCATCGTTACCAGCGCGCTACTGCCGACCATGGTGGCGGGATATGGATGGCGCTATGCGTATCACGGCCTCGGCATCTGCGTCGTGGCTGTAGCCCTGCTCTGCGCGCTCGTGGTACGCGAGAGCCCGCACGGCGGCAAATCGGCATTGTCCTTGCTTCAACCGGGGAGGCCCCGCATGTCCGCGCTCTTCACCCGGAATTTCGTGCTGCTCGCGCTGGCCGGCTGCTGTGGATTCTGGGGCACGCTCGGCCTCATGTCATGGGCCATTTCCCTGATGGTCAAAGGCCATGGCATCCCCTCGGTGCAGGCAGGCTTTGTCCTCTCGATCGTCGGCGTTGCAGGACTTCTAAGCAATCCTGCTATCGGCTGGCTATCGGACCGCCTGGGGGGAAGGCGCAAGGCGCTTACTGTCGGATCGCTTGGCGCCTTTTGCCTCATGTTGCTGGTCTTTGGTCAGTTGTCGAGCCTCACTTCCTTCATGATCGGTGCGCCGCTGCTAGGCGTCAGCGCGTTCATCTCCGCCCCGCTCCTGGTCACGCAGATCACTGAACAAGGCGGGCCGGAGATGGCCGGGTCCGCCGCCGGCATTGCAAATGCGTTCTGGCAGTCGGGCTCCGCGCTGGCTCCGGTCGCCGTCGGCGCGGCGTTCCAGCAGAGCAACTCCTTCGCGGCAGCGTTTTGCACGCTGGCCATCGGCCCGCTGCTTGGGCTGATCTGCATGCTGTTCGTCAAGGAAGATGCCCACCGTTGAGGGGAAATGTGGAAGACACCGCACGTCCGACAGGCACAAGGGTCGCGAGGAGGCAAACGATATGAGCACGGAGAAACTGGATGGGCCGCGGGTCGGATCACTCGATGCGCTGGAGGCGCAGGCCATGCGCGGATCGATCGACCGCGAACAGTTCGTGGCGGCAGCCACGAAGCTTGGGGAGATCACTGCCACCGCGGCCGCGGGGATGGCCGACAAGGCGATCGCAGCGGGCGAGAATCAGCGCTGGCAACAGGAAGCACGGCGTGATCGCTACGACTACATCGTCTGTGGCTCGGGTTCATCGGGATCGGTGGTCGCCCGCCGGCTGGCCGAAGATCCGGATGTGACGGTGCTGCTTCTGGAAGCGGGCGGAAGCGATGATCTGTCGAGCATCATCTTCGCGAGTTCCTACCCGGTCGTGCGCTTCAATGAACTCTTCTGGCAATACAACGTAAAGCCGGCGGCGGACATCAACGGCCGCAGCCTGGTCCAGTTGATGGGCAAGGTGCTTGGCGGTGGCAGCAGTGTCAATACCATGGTCTGGGCCCGCGGCCATCAAGCGGATTTCGACGCGTGGGCGCTGGCCTCCGGTGATCAGGCATGGAACTATGCCAACGCACTCAGGCTCTACCGCAAGGCGGAGGACTGGCAAGGCATGCCGGATGCCGGGCGACGCGGCACCGGAGGGCCCGTGTGGGTCCAGACGGCGCAGAATCCCTGCCCCCTCGCCACGGCGATGCTAGAGGGTGCGGCGTTGGCCGGCATCCCGACGTTCGATGATCACAACGGCTCGATGATGGAAGGCAGCGGTGGCGCCGCGCTCGCCAACCTGATTGTCAAGGATGGGCGGCGCCGAAACATGCCGACCAGCTATCTCTATCCGGTGATGGACCAGGCCAACCTGACCGTTCTCACGGCAGCCACGGTCCAGCGCGTGAAGATCGTGGCAAAGCAAGCGGTCGGCGTCGAGTTCGAATGGCGGGGGAGTACGATCAGCGTGAACGCATCCCGCGAAATCGTGCTTTCGATGGGCGCATTCAATACGCCGCGCACGCTCATGCTATCCGGCATCGGCGACGAAGCGGAGCTGAAGCGGCTCGGCATCGAGGTGGAGGTCCATTTGCCTGGGGTCGGGCCGAACTTCCAGGATCACACCTTGGTCGCTACTTGCCTGTGGGAAGCGCCCCAGGCGTTCACGCCTAACAACAACAAGGCCGAAGCCACCTTCTTCTGGAAGAGCGACAGCAGGGCAACCGCGCCCGATATCCAGCCTTTCCTGATTGAAGTGCCGCACCTGACCGAGAAGCACGCTTCCTATGCCGTGCCGAACGCGTGGTCCCTTTCTCCATCGATTATCCGGCCGAAAAGCCGGGGCCGCCTGAAGCTGCGCGCCGCAAGCCCGAGCGGCACGATCGACCTCGACTGGAATCCGCTCGGCGATCCGGAGGAAATGCGGATCCTCAGGTTCGCAACTGAACTCTGCCGCGAGATCGGCAATTCACCGGCAATGCGTCCGTTCGCGAAGCGGGAGATCCTGCCCGGCTCGATCTACCGGACCGATCTTGCGGATTTCATCCGCAATGGCGTGACTTCATACGGCCATGCATCTTGCACCGCGAAGATGGGCCGCGATGCCATGTCCGTCGTCGACGGCGACCTGAGGGTCTATGGCATCTCGAACCTGCGCATTGCGGATGGTTCCGTCATGCCGGACATCACAACCGGCAACACCATGGCGCCGTGTGTACTCATCGGCGAACTGGCGGCCGAGAAAATCAGATCGGCCTGAGATGGCCCGCGGCACTTCCGAATCGAAACCCCTGAAGGCAACTACTGGAGAATCCCGATGCTGCAATTAAAGAACTCGCGCGCCCTCTTTATCGACGGAGAGTGGCACGCAACGGCCGACTCCGAAGGCGTGATCAATCCTGCCACGGAACAGCTCATCGCGCGCGCGCCTGTCGGCACGCCCGCCGATGCGTCGGCAGCAATCGCCGCGGCGCGCCGGGCTTTCGACCACGGCCCATGGCCGAAGATGAGCGTGCACGAACGCAAGATCAAGCTGCAGCAGTTCCTGAATGCCGTGCACGGACGCCGCGAGGAAATCTGCAGCCTGATCGTTGCCGAAGCCGGCGCCACCGTCGTCCTCGCGCAAAACCAGCAATTCGGCATCCCGATGAAGCACGCGCAGTTCATCGTCGATCACTGCGACAGCGATACCGTCACGGCCGTTGCGCCGGAAATCAGCGCGACGCCGGGCGGCGCAAGGCATCTTGGCACCGCTGCCGTGGTGCGCGAGCCAATAGGCGTTGTGGTTGCGATCACGCCATATAACGTGCCGTTCTTCCTCAACATAGGCAAGATCATCCCCGCGCTGGCCGTAGGCTGCACGGTGGTGTTGAAGCCCTCCCCCTATACGCCGATCGAGGCGTTGGTGCTCGGCGAGATTGCCGCCGAGGTTGGCCTGCCGAAGGGCGTTCTCAATATCGTCACGGGCGGGAAGGACGTCGGAGAGGTGCTGACCACCGATGCGCGCGTTGACATGGTGAGTTTTACCGGTTCGGATCTCGTTGGCGAAGCGATCCAGCGGCAAACGGCCGGCACGCTCAAGCGCATAGTGCTCGAACTCGGCGGAAAGTCGGCAATGATCGTGCGCGCCGATGCAGACCTGGATGCCGCCGCGCGGGAAGGACTGCGCGGCTTCACCGCGCATAGCGGGCAGGGCTGCCAGCTGCTTACCCGGCACCTTGTCCACAACTCGGTCAGGAAGGCATATGTAGAGAAGGTTGCGGCGATGGCACGCGCCCTGACCATTGGCAACCCGGCCGATCCCGCGGTGCATATGGGGCCGCTGATTCGGGCGGCTCAGCGCTCGCGCACCGAGGAGTACGTCGCTATTGCGACGGCGGAAGGCGCGCGGCTCGTTACCGGCGGCAAGCGGCCCAAACATCTCGGAAAGGGCTTCTTTCACGAACCGACTCTGTTTGACGAGGTCCGCTCCGACTTCCGCATCGCCCAGGAAGAAGTATTCGGTCCTGTCGGCTCGGTGCTCGGTTTCGATACGGACGAGGAGGCAATTCGCATCGCTAATGACAGTCGCTTTGGACTGAGCGGGAGCGTTTACTCCGCAGACACCGGCCGCGCCTACGAACTCGCGCTGCAAATCCGCACGGGCGGCGTATCAATCAACGGAGGCGCGGGGACAATGTTGAGCGCGGCACCGTTTGGCGGCATTCGCCGCTCAGGCTACGGTCGCGAATTCGGTGTGCAAGGCATGCGAGAATTCACCTACACCAAGACCATCTCGTTCAAGGCGGCCTGACCGCCCCACATTGTCCGAATGCGGCCGAGCGACGGCCGCTCACTGACCTGGCAGCGACTAACGGGGCTCCCCTGCACCGTGCAAGCGCGCTCAGCGAGAGCCCTCATATCGGAAACGTTCACTAAGGAAATCAATGAAGGAACGCACCTTCGGCGAGACCGTGCGATGGCGCGGAAACACGGCATGGATGTCGCGGTCGCCACGGCTCCACTGTGGCAGCACGTGCACTAGCCGGCCCGACGCGAGGTCTTCCTGGCAAAGGTAGTCGGGTAACCAGCCGATACCGAGACCACCGAGCAGGACTGTGCGAATCGTGCTCGTATCGTTTGCCGAGAAGCGCGTGTGCACGTGGACGGTCTCGACGTCCCCGCCATCGTGCAGGCGCCATTCGAGGTTGCCCGAATAGATGTCGAGCAACGAGTGCTGCGCGAGATCTGCCGGCGTCTTGGGCGCACCGTGCGTGTCGAGATAGGCCGGCGTCGCAAGCAGCTTCAGCGATACCGTGCCGAGACGCTTGGCCACCAGCCCGCTATCCTCGAGGGCGCCCGTACGGATGACTACGTCGAATTCGTCGGCCATCGGATCGATCTTGTGGCTCGTCAGCGACAAGGCGACCTGCACTTCCGGATACAACCGCAGATAGTCGGCGACCAGCGGCGCAATCATCCACTGGCCTGGCGTAACCGGCGCGCTCACACGCAGCAATCCGCGCGGCGTATGACGAATCTGGCCGACCTTCTGCTCGGCCTCTTCCACGTCCATGAGGATCTTGCGCGCGTCCTCGGCGAACAGCAGACCCGTGTCGGTCAGTGCAAGCTTGCGATTCGAACGGTACAGCAAGGCCACGCCGAGGTGCGTCTCAAGCCGCGTCAGACTGCGACTCGCGGTCGATTTCGGCATGCCCAACACCTCGGCGGCCGCACTGACGCTCATCAATTCGCAAATCTTCGCAAAAACGCGAATGTCTACCAACTCGATCATAGATAGGCTTGGGACAAGCAGTTGGTCTCCTGGCGCATCCGTAGGCGGAGACACGTCCAGGGACGGAAGGAAGCAAACCGTTTGAGCAACGGCCTCACGGCGGCTGAACAGCCTACAAGTGTGCCGCAACAGTCGTCAATGAGGGTTTCCGAGCGGGGTCCGTTAGCGCGTGGATTGCCCCCGTTCCGGCACCGGAACACGCAGTTGCGCCGCCCCGGCTTGTCACGCCTTCTCCGGCTTGCGACGATTGGGTATTCCGCCCTGCCGCAGGCGAACAAGGAGACCATAAAGTGACTGATACCGTATCCATCGATCCTGAAGAATTCCGCAAAGGGCTGCGCGCCTTCACGACTGGCGTGACGGTCATCTCAATGGCTGACGGCCATGGCGGCATGCACGCCATGACGGCAAGCTCGTTCGCCGCCGTTTCGGTCCAGCCCCAATTGGTCGCAGTGAGCGTCGCCAAGACGGCAAAGTCGCATGCGCTGTTGTGCGACGATTGCCTTTACACGATCAACATCCTCAGCGAAGACCAGGCCTTTCATGGCCATTACTTCGCCAATCGCATGAGCAAGCGCTGGACGCCCCCTTACATATGGCAGCTCGGCGCGCCGGTGCTCACCGGAACGATGGGCTGGTTTGTGTGCCGCCGCTGGGCGGCCTACGATGGCGGTGACCACACGATTCTCGTCGGCGAAGTGCTCAAGCTTCATCGCACCGACGACCGGCCGCTTGTGTGCAGTCGCGGTCAGTTCCATGCGCTTGGAGAGCCTGTCGACGCTGTCCATCCGGACAGTCGACAGACGCCGCTCGACGCTTGAATCTTTTCTTTTATTCGACGATTCCCATGACCACCACAATTACCTTGACCGACGATGGCCCGCTGCAAGTCACGGGGGATTTTGACCTGGTAGACGACGCCGGCATGGCGTTTCGTCGCCGCAAATCGTGCTTGCTTTGCCGCTGTGGTCGCACGCTGCGACCACCATTTTGCGACTCGTCGCATACGGCCGCAGAATTCGTCAGTTGCCCGCGCGCGCCCTTGCCAACGCCGATCGAAGATGCTTGATATCACTTAAGAGATAAGTCATGTCCACTGCAAAAATCCGTGTGATGAATTCCGGCCCCCTCCACGTGACCGGAGAATTTGATCTCATTGATGCCGATGGCAATCACTATCCTCATCAGGGCATCTTTTCGCTGTGCCGCTGCGGCAAGTCGGCCTGCAAGCCATACTGCGACGGCGCGCATCGCGCCGAGCGCTGGGAATGCACCGTAAAGTCCGATGCACCATTGCAGTCAGTGGCAAGCTGAGCCGGTTGCACAGCTTCCGTAGCCATCTCGACGAACGTTGCCTACGCGCCGCGCACCGTAGCGCGGCCTCCAGATCGACCTGTATCTTCTGATCGATTTCGCCATCATTGCAATTGGTACTTTTCGCGTACCGGACGGCCAGTCCCCATGCGATCGAGAATGTCCAACGGACACAGGAAGGTGACGCGGACGGTGCCGGGCAGCCGGCTGAGCCATTGATGCTGGCGCGGTTGAGCACCTCATCGTAGGGCAGCCCAGTAACGGCTGCGGCGCGGTGCCGGCCGCGAGATCGTCGGCGCCCGTGGCAGGGTTGCATTGTCGAAGACCGTTGCGCTATTCCATTTCACGGTCACGCCCCTTCCCTTCCACGCGGGCGCCCAGTGTTGGCGTACCGCTCACCGTCGCGGTGGACGGCACCGTCACCCGCAGGCCCGACACCTCAAAGTCGCGTTGATGCTGGAGATCGGCCCCTACCCCAAGTGCAACATCACCTGCGCGAAGAACGAATTCGCCCCGATGGCCTCGTCATGCACCGCAGCGATCGCTGCCGCGAGTTCCTCCTTCGCCCGCGAGGATAGCAAGCCGCAGAGGCGGATACAGTGTATGTAGGCATGATGGTCTCCTTGCGGATCCATGGAAGAGACTTGCCGTGAGGTGCCACGTCGGGCCCAATCCCCCTGATGTGGTACGCGAGGCCGGCGTACAAACAGATCACAAACCAGAGCGCGCCGAAGGCAATCAGGAAGTCATCCATGATCCCTCCGTTTTCTCTGCCATGTCGGCCGCCTCGCGGGTCAGCCGTCGCGCTCGCGAGAAAGAGTTGTCAGACGATTTCAATTGAGCTCCTTCATCTCGGGTTGAGTTTGGACTGACCCCAGCAGCACTCGACGGCCCCATTTGGAATCGGTGGCCCCCCGCGCATTGGCCTACTTCAGCGTGTTCGCTGCATCGCCTGCTTAAGTCATTCTTGTCAGCGGCCACGGGAAGCGGCGGAGAAAGCCGATTCCCGGCAGGCAAGCGCCGTTCTATGAACTCTCTGGCCTGGACGGGCCGACGAATCTTCGCGTTGATGCTGCTCGCCTCACCACCTTGGCAATGCTGGCCAACTGGGCTATGGCGCCATCGTAAAACCGAAAATCAGTACATTCAAATAATTGTCATGGATACACTCTGCGATGCACTGTCCGCTCCCGGCAGCCACGCGCGGAATCTGGCAAATGTGCTCCGCAGAAGAATTGCCAGCAAACCCCGCCAGTCGGACTGCGCCCGTCGCGTCCGTCGGTCAGTAGGTCTGATCGGCAACAACTCGGGCCACTGCTTCCAGGGAACGCCTGAGCGTGGCCAAGCTGACGGAGCCGAGTGCCAACCGTATGGCGTGAGGCACATGAGTAGATGTCGAGAACGGATGGGCCGTCGACACTGAAATCCGTTCGCGCATCAACGCCATCGCGATCGCGTCCGCGCGAACCTCCTGTGCCAGAGGAAGCCAGACGAAGTACGACGCGGGATGGCTGATCCGTTTCAGCCCGCCCAAGACTTCAGTGGCAAGACCCTGGCGCAGCGTGGCATCCCGCCGTTTGTCGGCTTCAAGCCTGGCCACGGTGCCGTCCTCGATCCAGCCGCAGGCGATAGCCGTCATGGTCGCCGGGGTGTTCCAGGTCGTCGCGCGGATGGCTCTCTCGAGCCTGGGAATCCATTCGCGCGGTGCACAGACGAAGCCGAAGCGCAGACCCGTTGCGACACTCTTCGACAAGCTCGACACATAGACCGTCGTCTCCGGAGCAAGCGATGCCAACGGAGGTGGAGCGCCTTGCGCCAGGAATGCATAGGCGGCGTCTTCGATCAGTATCAGTCCATGTTGTCGAGCGATGGCGACAAGCTCCCGACGCCGCCTTGCACTCACCACCCAGCCGAGCGGGTTATGTAGCGTCGGCATGGTGTACACGGCCCGTACACGCCGCCGCCTGCACAGGGCCGTCAATGCGTCCAGGTCAGGGCCGTGCCCGGCGGCGGGAATTGGCGCGAGTTCCAGCCGATTGGCCTCGGCAGCGAGCTTGAATCCCGGGTAAGTCAGGGCGTCCACTGCAACCACGTCGCCGGGCTCGAGCAAGGCCATGGCGGTTATCGTCAGCCCATGCTGTGCACCGCTCACGAGCAACGCGGTTTCGGCCGATGCGGCCAGACCCCGGCTGGCCAGGTGGCGCGCCACCGTCGCCCGCTCGTGCTCGCGCCCGCCGTGGGGCTGATATCGAAGCAAGGCCTCCAGGTCACCTGCGGCCGCGAGCTGGCGCAGCGCTTCCCTGAGAAGGTCTGCCTGACCCGGCAAAGAGGGATAGTTGAAGCTCAGGTCCACCGTGTCAGCGCTCCAAGCCTCCAGATCAATGCCTTGACCGCGAGGGAGCGCCTCCTTGACGAACGTGCCGCGGCCGGTTTCGCCGCTCACCAATCCCATGACTTGCAGCTCCGCGTAGACACGCGTGGCCGTGACCAGCGCCAGTCCTTCGCGTGCCGCGAGATCGCGGTGCGTTGGCAGTCGCAGCCCGGGACGCAGGCGCCCCGCACGGATGTCGGCCGCGAGACGGTCGACCAGTTGTTTGTAGCGGGGTTGAGGCATGTCTGAACGTATCCATGACAATTATTTGAATGTATTGATTATCGGCTCTACGATGGTGCGATACAACGTCTCCACGCGCACGAGGACCCCATGCACATCGCCATCCTGACCTTCGAAGGCTTTAACGAACTCGACTCGCTGATCGCGCTCAATATCCTCAACCGGGTCAAAAAGCCCGGCTGGCGGGTTTCGATCGCCAGTCCGGCGGCCAAAGTGCGTTCGATGAACGGCGTGGTGCTGGAGGCGCAGGCGTCTCTAAAAGATGCATGCGATGCCGACGCGGTGCTGGTGGGCAGTGGGATTCAGACCCGGGACGTCGTCGCCGATGTCGCGTTGATGTCGCAACTGAGGTTCGACCCGACGCGCCAGTTGCTGGGCGCGCAGTGCTCCGGCACGCTCATACTCGCCAAGTTGGGCCTGCTGGACGACGTTCCGGCCTGCACGGACCTGACCACCAGGCCGTGGGTCGAGGAGGCGGGAGTGGCTGTGCTCAATCAACCGCTCGTGGCCAAGGGAAACATCGCGACCGCCGGCGGGTGCCTGTCATCACAGTATCTGGCGGCCTGGTTCATCGCACGACTGGAAGGTATCGAATCTGCACGCAGCGCGATCCACTATGTCGCCCCGGTGGGGGAGAAGGAGGCCTACGTGACGCGCGCGATGGCGAACATTTCGCCGTTCCTCCAGGGCGAATAGGGTCTCTACCTGGGACCGGAGCTACTCACTCATTGACATTGAACCGACAAGATATTGACGAGCTTCAGAGGCGCTCTTTTTTGCTTGGGACAGTTGAGACGGCTCTGTCTCGAGTGGCCGCTCCTGCACCGGTCGACGGACCACAACAGGTCGGCAACGGCCGCCCGGCATTCCATTTACTACGTCGCTTGCCGGCCAGTGAATAGGGTAGGAAACGGCGAGCGCCGTCCCCTCCCTCCGAACCCGGTGTGCGGTTCTCCCGCGACGGGCTCTCCAGTCAGTTGTTTCCACATCGGGATTGGCGCGCCAATCGATGCGCCTCGGACATCGTGAACAGCCCATGATTAACGAAGAAGGCACTTCGAGGTTCGCCAGCTCGAAGACCGAAGCGGCCGCCATGTCGAGGACCTGGAAGCCGGGGAACACTACAAGTCCGATTCCGTTCATGTTGTCCTGAAAAGAGGGAAGTTTGTCATTCAGGCCGTAGGCCAGGACCCTATCCTAGAACTGTCAATCAACTCACATGAAGGCTTTCCAGATGAGCTCTATCGACTACGCAAGAGGTATCGAATGAACAACATTGCACTGGCCTGCACTGCTGTCCTGGGTCTGCTCCTGTTCGCGCTTGGGTTCGCCACCTCGGTCCTGCGGTCTCGGATCGGCGTGCTGAGCGGCTACACCCCTGAGCCCGATCAGCTGCTAACCAAGCTGGTTCGCGCTCACGGCAACACCGCGGAGTACGCGCCGTTCTTCGCGGTGCTTTTTCTGTACCTTGGCGCTCAGCATCCGCCTGACTGGCAGCTCTGGTGCATGGCAGGTGCAACAGCCTGCCGCCTGCTCCTGGTGGTTGCACTGCTTGCCTGGCCCACTATGTCGATGCCCAATCCGGCCCGCGCCGTCGCAGCTTTGGGAACGTACGCGTTCGGCGCGGCCCTTTGTGTGGCCGTCCTCAAGGTCTGAATTATCTCCGCGGCCTACTCGGGTGCACACAGCTGTTCACGCATCGCGGGTTGGGCGCTTCTATGTGCCAACCAAGGCAACGCCATCCATGCTGCGACCGGCAAGCGGATCCGGAGACTTCCGGTAGGCCCTGCGTCTCTGAAGACCGGCTGACATTGCCGTCCGTGTTGCGCACCGCAGGCCGGCTGCGCTGAGCACTCCCAGTCATCCAACGCGCAGCGTGAATGCGCTAGAGCGATCTGCTCAATCCTTGAGGGGAATCACATGAAGACATTGAAGATGTTTACCAGGACTGCGGTCCTTGCTGCCGCGGTAAGCAGCGTTGCGTTCGCCGCGGGCACGGCACCTCGGCCTGCTTCGGACGCCAGCAAAACCACGGTCGTGCTCGTGCACGGCGCGTTTGCCGACGGGTCGGCCTGGGACAAGGTCGTTCCGCTGCTCCAGGCCAAGGGCCTCAACGTCGTCTCGGTCCAGAACCCGCTGACCTCGCTGGCCGACGATGTGGCAGCCACCCGCCGCGCGCTCGACATGCAAACCGGACCGGTCGTGCTCGTGGGGCACTCGTGGGGTGGCGTGGTGATCTCCGAAATCGGCCAGCATGAGCGCGTCAAGGCCCTGGTCTATGTGGCTGCGTTCGCACCTTCGGAAGGCCAGTCGGTGGCGGACCTGGCCAAGGACTACCCGACACCCGATGGGTCCAACTTTCTCGTCACCGACAAGGAGGGGTTCCTGACCCTAAGCGCCGAGGGAGTGGCGAAGCACTTCGCCCAGGACGTGCCGGCGGCCCAGACCAGAATCATGGCCGCGACCCAGGGTCCCGTCAGTGGGAAAAGCTTCGAGGAGAAGGTCACTGTCGCCGCATGGAAGACCAGGCCGTCCTGGTACGTCCTCACGGAGCAGGATCACATGATCCAGCCTGCCCTGCAGAAAGCGATGGCGCAGAAGATTTCCGCCCACGTCGTGACACTGCCGACGAGCCACGTGCCGCAGTTGTCGAGGCCGAGGCAGGTTGCGGATGCCATCTTCGCGGCCGCGGAGCAGCAGTCGAAGTGACCGCAGCTCCTGCGCCGAACATCTGGCTTGATTTCCGTCTTCTGTCTCCAAGGGATACCTCCATGAACCTCGACAAACCGATCGCCTCGCCATTGTCTCGCCGTCGCTTTATTGCCTCGGCAACCGCGCTCATCGTCAGCCCCTCCGCGTTCGCCCTTCCTGACTTCACCAGGACGATGTCGTCCTCCGGAACAGACGCAATTGTCGTCGCCGCGGCATCGGTGCCGCGCCAGGCCAGCGACGATGAACGGGTTCGCCCGTTCACCGTCCGCGTGCCCGAAGCTCAGCTTGTGGACCTGCGCCGCCGGATCGCCGCGACAAAGTGGCCGTCGCGGGAACTGGTGACGGATGCATCGCAGGGCGTGCAGCTGGCCACGATGCGCGAGCTCGCGCGCACATGGCAGACGGACTACAGCTGGCGCAAGTTCGAGGCGAAGCTGAACGCCCTGCCCCAATTCATGACGAGGATCGACGGGGTGGACATCCATTTCATCCACGTTCGTTCGAAGCATCGCAACGCGCTGCCGGTCATCGTCACGCACGGGTGGCCCGGCTCCATCGTCGAGCAGTTGAAGATCATCGAACCGCTGACCAACCCTACGGCGCATGGGGGAAGCGCGTCGGACGCCTTCGACGTCGTGATTCCGTCATTGCCGGGCCACGGGTTTTCAGGCAAGCCCACCACGCTCGGCTGGGACCCCATTCGCGTCGCACGTGCCTGGGTCGTGCTGATGAAGCGCCTGGGATACACGCGATTCGTAGCGCAAGGCGGCGATTGGGGGAATGCGGTCACGGAGCAGATGGCCCTCCTGGCGCCTCCGGAATTGGCCGGCATACATACCAACATGCCTGCCACCATCCCCGACGACATTGCGAAGGCGCTCCAGTCCGGCGGCCCGCCACCATCCGGCCTCTCGGCGGACGAGGGATATGCGTACGAGCAGCTCGACTTCTTCTATAAGCATGGCCTGGCCTACGCCCAGGAGATGAGTAACCGTCCGCAGACCCTGTACGGGATCGAGGATTCACCCATCGGCCTCGCTGCCTGGATGCTCGACCACGACGCGCGCAGTTACGCGCTCATCTCACGCGTCTTTGCCGGTCAGACGGAGGGGCTGACGCAAAACGACATAATCGACAACGTCACGCTCTACTGGCTGACGAACACGGCAGTCTCCTCGGCCCGCCTCTATTGGGAAAGCAAGCTGGCCTTCTTCGCCCCGAAAGGGGTCGCCATCCCCGTCGCCGTGAGCGCATTTCCCGACGAGATCTACACGGCCCCGCGAAGCTGGACAGAGCGCGCGTATCCCAAGCTCGTGCATTACGGCCGGCTCGAAAAGGGGGGCCACTTCGCCGCCTGGGAACAGCCGGAGGTCTTCGCGACGGAGCTACGCGCGGGGTTCAAATCATTGCGGAGTTGAAGGAAAGCGACATGCGTCCAACTTCAGTTGATTCGCCTGGGCGGCCCCATTCCAGTCGGCCTCGCGCCCTATACGAAGTACTCAAAGTGCTCTCGCCCTACCGGCGGGAGCACATCAATAGGCTCGGGGACTACCTGCTGGATCTGCGGCGGCGGGTTCCGATCGGGGTTTGCCATTCGACATCGATGCAACTCGGCGCTATGCCGATCTGGCCGTGACGGCAAAGACCCGCGGCCGAGGATTCCAGGCCGGGATGGATTGCCTGTCTGCCGCAGGCAAAGCTCGCATTGCACTGCACAAAAAATTTGCCGGATTTCAGAATACACGCGGCGGCCTCAAATCTGAAGTGCAACACCTTGCTTCGGGTAAGGTGTTCAGATGCAAAGCAGAACTTCGTACCAACAACTTCAGCCTGAGGAGCGCA
>NZ_BAAILO010000371.1:0-378 GCF_054589115.1 Cupriavidus sp. 8B
CTCGACCATCTTGCGCGCGAGAACGGTTGCGAGATCATCGTGGTTAATCAGGAATCGCTGTCGCCAGAGCAGGAAATGGTTGAGGACCTGCTTGCCGTCGTCCATACGTTCTCATGCCGCCTGGACGGCATGCGCAAGTACAAAAAGCAGATCAAGGAAGACTATCCGGGTAGCAAGGTACCGAAGGAAATCCTGGAATGACAACCGTCACCCGCACTCTCTATGGGACGTCGTCGTGCGTGCCTGCGCTTCGCGCGGTGTGCAGGGCGACGGCGTTCGTCTGAGCGGACCTCTGGCGTCGCTACGGCGCGCTGGGGAACGTCGGCAAGAGTGCGGCCGACATCCGCAAGGAAGTGACTGCTGGCGGCTGGTATGCGT
>NZ_BAAILO010000372.1:0-521 GCF_054589115.1 Cupriavidus sp. 8B
GCGGCCTTCGACACGGCGTCAAGGCCGTGCCGCGCGGACGTGAAGATGGTCGGCTTCGACCAGGCGCTGGCGGCCGAGCCGTCGGACATGCTGGTTTCGAAGCGCCACATCCTGGCGACTGACATCTGCTCGCATTTCCATACCGGCGGCACTACCGGCCTGCCCAAAGTCGCGACACACACGCATCTCAATGAAGCCTTCGTCGCGTCGATGCTAAAGGCCCTGATCCCGTCGCCAAACACGATCCTGTGCGGCCTCCCGCTGTTCCACGTGAACGGCGCGATGATCACCGGCCTTGCCGCGTTCCATGGCGGCTGGGAGGTCGTGATGCTGACGCCCGCCGGCTATCGGGGCCAGGGCGTGATGCCGAACTTCTGGAAGCTGGTCGAACGGTTCCGCGCCACCAGCTTCAGCGGCGTGCCGACGATCTACGCCGCGCTAGCCGATCTGCCGCGGGAAGGCGCCGACATTGCCTCGTTGCGCTTCGCCTTTTGCGGCGCCGCGCCGCTGCCGGCCGAGGT
>NZ_BAAILO010000373.1:0-16285 GCF_054589115.1 Cupriavidus sp. 8B
TGCTGGCATCAGGACGATGCACCGGGTGGATGGCCGCGCAGCGGCACGCAAGGCGAACGCCGGCGTGTTCGCATAGCGGACAGTCAGGACGCATCGTTTCCATGCTCAGGGCTGATCGGTTGGCATCGCTAAAGGACGGGAAGAAGTGGACTCCGGCAAGGTGGCCGGTTAGCTGGACGTGGTAGTCCGGCGCACCAAGAGGTGAGTGTCGTTCGGGGCGGCAATTCACTGAGCACATCAAGTCGCCGCTGGGCGCGCTGCAGGCAGTTCGCGATGCCTGTGGTTGGAGAGAACAACGATGAGCAAGGGCATCAACCTGCGCGCGGTTCTGGCCGCATACAACCTCCCCGAGAGTCTGAAATCGGCGTTCGCGGTGCTAGCCGCGGCGCACCTGCATTCGCCGCACAGTACAACCCGAGTCAGTGGTCGGTCGCTGTCGCAAATGTCGCAACGTCAGCGCGCGCAAGCGCTGCTGAAGATGTTTGTGGACCTTCGCGAGGGCGGCTTCGCTCTCACAACGCCGTATAACCTCAGACAGAAGCACATTCAGTGGCTGGTGCGTTACTGGGTCCTGGAGCAAAAGTTGAGCGTCGGGACGGTGGAACTGCGGCTGACACACTTGCGGGCGCTCACCTCCTGGATGGGGAAGACCAACATGGTTGGATCGCTCGACGACTACGTGGAACGGCCGGCAGACTACAAGCGGAGCTACATCGCGCGCGAGGATCGTTCGTGGGCGGGAAACGGGGTGGACGCCGTGGCGAAGATCGCGGAGATTGCCGGGACCGATAGGCACGTGGCGCTGCAACTCAAGCTGGAAGCGGCGTTTGGATTGCGGGCGAAGGAAAGCTGGCGCTTGCGGCCGATCCAGGGCGTGCTGCCGTCCGGGCATCTCCACGTCGTGGCTGGGACCAAAGGGGGAATGGCACGCAATGTGAGCATTGAGTTCACCTGGCAGTACGATCTGCTGATCGAGGTCGCCGAGCTGGCGGCTGAAACGAACCCGAAGTACGGGACGTTGATACCGCAGACGTACACGCAAGATCAGTGGCGGCGGCACTTCTATAGTGTGCTGGAAAAGCACGGAGTCACGAAGAATGGATGCGGCGTGACTGCCCACGGATTGCGGCACCAGTACTTCCACCAGATGTATGAGCGGACGGCTGGCCAGGCGGCGGCCATCAAGGGCGGCGGGAAGGTGATAGATCGGGCGCGGCACGAGGAGGCAATGCGCAAGATCGTCGCGGCGGCTGGCCACAGCCGGCAGACGAAGGCCAACGCGTATCTGTCTACCTATTCAGTCCAGGCGGCTGCGTCGCGCCCGGTCGCTACACCGGAAATGGCCGCTCAGGCAGTGGCGGATGCCGGTGGGGTTAAGGCAAAGGCTGCGCAGGCGTTGGGGATCACGCGACAGGCGCTGTACCGGCTGCTGGCAAGGCTGCCGGTCATCAGAGATACCGAGGAGTGAAACGTGGCGGAAATCCAGCAGTATGAGGATCGTGTGTACACGATGGGCGAGGTTTGCGACGTTGTCAGGCGCGGGATTGGCGCCGAAGCGTTGGCGGGATGGCCGTTGGTGTCGCTGCCTGAAGACCTCATCACTGTGGCGCGTGTGAGCGCAGCGGAGGGTGGGCCACTCTATGCGGATGCAGTCAAAGAGGCGCAGCGGCTCCGTCGGGGATTGCGCACCGAGTGGGGCGTGGTTGTGGCCGATTTGATCGAAGCGGATCCGGCGGTTCAGACCGGGTGCATGTTGGACTTCGAAGCCTTTCTGGCAGACGATCCATACCTCGAACTACCGCAGGGCGGCGGGAGCCGGGAGAGACCGTGGGGATCTTTCTGAGTGACTTGGCGAACGGCGCCATAGAAGATGGGCCGACAGTTTCAGCAATAGGTCGTCTGGATATGCTCGGGCTGGGCTTAACCGATAACGACCGGACCGCGCAACTCTTTGCTCTCTTCGGTTGCGACTTGCCGGGTCGAAACTTGGATTTTGCCGCGCTTGGCGTGTTGCTCTCTGCCTGGCTAATCATGGCTGACGTAGAGGCCGTGCTGTGTGCCGCGCGCGACCAGGCGGTATTGCCGTGCGTGACCGAAGAGATCGGGTTGCCGATTACGCGGGCGGTCCTGCAATAGCGAGGACCTGGCGCGGACCTGGGCGCTGGAATGTCCTTCGAAAGACGCAAGAAACACGCGTCTTTCCGCCAATAGGGTGGACTCATGTGCTCGGGGTCCCCTTGTGTACCCGCTTGTTGCGCCGCGAGCTGGTCCCGCGGCGAGCCCCCTGCCGAGGATCAACGCAGGAAGGCAGGCAGGTACGGGGAGTCGTCCCAGTGGCCTGTCGCGCCCCACCAGCAAAAGAACAGGATGAGGGCGATGACGAAAATGACGCCAGATCGGGCCTTCTCGTCGGTGCGGAAGGTATGGATGATCTGCTTGAGGCGTTCCATGTAATTCTCCTATCTATTTAGTGGCGGGCGAAGACGGCCCGAATGAAGGGCAGGGCACCGGACCCGAGGACAGGATGCCGAAGGTCCTGGCCCTCAGGGGCATCGGGCAGCGCCGGGCGGTCAACAGCAGCGGATGTGAGCGTGGTGAGGCTGACCTTGCGGCCCGCCTTCTCGCCCGGATGCGGCGTCGGTGCAAGCAGCGTCATCGGCGTCTCCCGGTATGCCCTGTCGAGGCGCGGGAAAGGATCGACGCCGGCGAGGTTAGCCAGTTCGGCGATGCTCACGACCGCGTACCACGGGGTCGCGTCGTTTCGTGCCACATAGGCGGCAGCGCCGACACTAGGCACGTAGACTGCCTTCCACAGGTAACTGGGGATGGCGACTCGGTCGTTCAGACGCGCCGGCTGCGCGGCATCGAACGCCGGGCCGGTCACAACGAATGCCTGGCCGTAGTCGCGCACCATGCGGCGGGTTGACGTCTCGATGTGACTCCACAGCCTCCGATTGCTGATGGAGGATTGCGGCACGACGTTGGCGAGACTGAAGCTCTCGGCTTGCGAGGCCTGGTCGGGGAAGTCGGCCGACGGCGCGAGGTGGCCCCGATCAAGGCCGGTGCCGCGCCGGTAATCGGAAAGGTATGCACGGTCGGTTGCCGGAATCGAAGATTCCTCGTAGAAGTCGCTGTCTCGCGGCACGGCGCGAGCCGCCAGCACGGCCTGGGCCGTGAGGTTCTCGGCGGACCAGAGGGCCGTGCGGGTGGCGGCGGACGTCTGCACGGCATATCCACGGAAGCATAGGAACTGCGTGCGGCTGGGCGCGGCGGTGGTCGCGACGTGCGGCTGGCCGTTGGTGCCGAAGATGTGCGGACATTCCGTTGGGCCTTTGGCGTAGGCGACGGTGCTGACGGATGCGGCGATGGCCGCGGCGAGGATCAGAGGCTTGAGCATCTTTGTTGTTCCGAGACGATGTGCCTCTATCTTGCCAAGGCTGGCAAGAAGTCAAGCAGCCGGCTTCCTCCCGAGCGGTGATGCAAGGGTGTCGCCATGCTCATCTGTGCAGTCGAGCACACGAGCCAGAAATTCCTCAAGGATGATCGTGCCGCCGGATACTTCTTCCGAGACCGTCGCGGGCAGCGCGTCGATCGGTTCGATGTGGAGCCACGGGCGCCCATCGATCTGTATCACTTTGGCGCGACGCATGAGTTTCCGGTAGCGGCTGGCATCCTTGAGTAGGGTCTCCGCCGGTATCAGCTCCTGCAGCATGGGCTCCGGCTGCAGCAGCTTTGTGGCCAAGGCGGCGAAGAGTGGCCCGCGCTCGGTCCAATTGCCTTCGTTGCGAGCGATCAGCGCGAGCACCGTGCACAGGTCAGAAGTGCTCAGTTCCTTGCGGATGATGGCGGAGAGTTCGTGCTGCTCGGTGGGGCGGGGACGCACGCGGGTGTTCCAGATGCCGCGCAGGACGGTAAAGGCCTGGTCGCAGCCGGCGTCAAGGGATTGTGGTTGAGTGGTGATGCCGCAGCCAGTGCAAGCGATAACCGCCTCAAAGCGGTTGGCGATGAATCGAGGCTGGCTGTCGCAGTGGGCGCAGTTGAGTAAGTCGTCTGACATTGTTTGGGCGGGATCGCGGGAATCTGGCGATGCATTATGCCAAGATCCGCGACCCACCCGGCTCGGCGCGGTCAGGCGCTCAGCGGTCTAAGTTGGAGGTACTGCTCGGTCTTGGCGAGCAAGTCGGCGATGGCGTGTTGCATGGATGGGGGCGAGGGTAGGGAGATCGGCGTGCCGGGTGCGGCGTCAGTCATGGCCATCGGCAGGCACCTGTGCATTCTCAGATCGCGCCTGATAGATCCCGTCGATGCCCTCGACGGCGCGGTCGAGGGCGTTGATGTGGTCCTGAAGGTGAGCGGATTCGTCGCCAACCATGCGCTGGAACGGGGCAATCGCCTCGCGCATCGTATCGGCCGCGTTGCGGGCGATATGGCCTATTTCCCAGAATTCGGTCAGCCATGATCCGTCGGGCGGCCTGGGCCCGCCCTGGCGGCCAACAGCAATGGCACCGCGGATTGCCAGCACAGTGTCGGGTTGGGGGAATTCTGGGTCGAGGTTTGCTTCGTTCATCGGGTAGTGATCTTTCAGTACATAGATAGGGATTGGGCCGATCAGTTCGATTGTCCCGAGCGTTCGAGCGCTGAGGTGTGCTCATCAGCGGAAACCATCTCCTGCCGGCAAGTGGGATAGGCGTCGTGCAACACGCTGTCGAGTAGGCGGCCGCTGCGCTGTTTGCCGTGCCAACCCATGACGGCGACGCGATCGAGCACATTGCCTTTGTCGTCCGTTGGTGGATTGCCGGTCCAGTTCGACCACCGTCCATCGTCGTCGATGATCCAGCACTTCCCGCTGAGCCCGGTCTCGCGATCCACCCACGCATGGGCACAGCGCTCCTCGTCGCAGTGAGTGTAGTGATCCTCATTGACGAATTGGCCCCACTCGCCCCATTGCTTTAACAGGAATGGCACGCCGGCGGCCGAGCACTGGTCGCGTAGGCTCCGCACCCAGTCTGGATGCATTGGCCGAGCGCGGGCGCCGCTCTCGCCGCCGGCAATCACCCAGTCGACACCCTGGCCAATGCCGCTGGTGTGGCCATGTGGGGTGCCATACTGCGGGAAGCGTTGGGCGAGAGCCGGCAGGCGTAGATCCACCGGCCCGAGCAGCGGCTCCATACTTAGAAAGCGCACCCGCGCCGGCACTGCCATCAGCTTCGGGATGTCGCGGTCGGCCTCCTCCTGGTTGCAGACTGTGGCGCCTAGCCAGACATTGGGCCACGGTACATCTGCCCACTGGGTTAGGCCATGGGAGAGCTCGGCGAGGGCATCATCGAGCATCGCATGCGCGTTGCCGATCCGCTTCGTCAGGAGGAGCCAGTCGAGGTTTGGGGTGTTGGCGATCAATTGCAGGAGGTCGACGCGCCATGCCGGATCGACCTGGTTGTCGAATACGTCGGCCAAGCTGGCGCAGAAAATGCGTCGGCGGCGGCCGTGGGCGGAGAAGAACCGTGCGTGCTGAGTGTCCCAGCGCAGCGGTTGCTTCCAGTTTCCCGAGGCAGTCCGCGTTCGCTGCGTGAAGTCGCGCCCATAGCGCTTGGCCCAGTCGGCCGCATAGCAGTTGTGGCATGCGGGGCTGATCGCCTGGCACCCGAGTCAGGGATTGAACGTGGCGTCGGTCCACTCGATTTTTGTGTTCTCGCTCACGCGTTACCCTCCCCAGTCGCGGTGCCGATCTTTGGTTGCTCCAATGCGTGTGCGAGGTGGCGGGCGTAGGTGGATACCGCGCGCCAGTACGCCGCCATCGGCCCCTTCCGCCTGCGCCAGGCTTGCTCAGCTTCGGTATTCGCTTGGTCACGAAGCTCGCGGAGCACAAGCGCGATTGCCCGGCGCTGCTCTGCCGGCATTCGCAGAAGCCCGCTGGCTGCCGGCAGCTTCAGTAGCGGATTGATGTAGCCCATCAGGCGTCTCCTTTGTAGAATGCGGCTTCCATATCTTCCACCGTGAGGTTGCGCGTGAAGTTCAAGGCGGCTGTAATTCGGCGCGCCATTGCATCTCGCTCTTCGTTCGACATGGCGTAGCTGTAGGCCGTGGTGGCAACACCGGAATCCAGGTCTGCAAAACGAATCGCGCGGCCCTTGTAGCCAGTTTGTTTGTAGCTGCGTCCTTCGAACATCACGAGGTAGCCTTTTCGCCCTTATTGCCGGGATGCTCTGCAGCGCAATGCAGCTCTGCATCTCCCTCATCGGCCGCACACTCAATCCAGTGGCGAGTGCATGCATCCGTTTGCGGTGCATTGGCATGTGGGTCCGCCTGCTCGGCTAGGGTGACTGCTTTCTGCTGCCCGATCGAGGCGCCCGCAAGATTCACCCCGCTGGCGGGAGGGGCGAGCAGCGCGCGCGCTTCATGCACGGCGCAGCGAAAGCCGGTGACAACCATCTCGCCGCCTAGGACGCATTCTGCGCACGCGTGGTCGGGGAGTGTATTCTGCCGACTGGCCTCTCTGTCGATCCATCGGGCAAGACGCACGAGCAGGGTTGTGACCGGGCTGTCGGGGAGAGGGGTAGGAGATAAGTTTGGATTCGGCATGGCTGGAGGAAGTTGGCGATGTCTGGAATGGAGGCCCGATTCAACTGGGGGGCTTTGGCGGCGGCGACAGGGTCTGGCATATCCAAGCTACCGATCGTTCCGCAAAGTCAAGTCTCCGTCCCTGGCATGTCATTCGTCCGTTGGGCGCGGCTCTTTGCCACGCTGCACGTAGTCCAGTAGCGCATGCTTGAGACCGATCTGTCGCACCGCCTGCGCGTCGAGGGTGCCGCGCTCGCAGATCAAGAGGATGTCGGTGACGAACCCATGCAACGCTTTCAGCTCACTCGCGAGTGGTTCGGGCGCATACAGATAGAGGCCACCTGGCATGGTCCGCACGAACGTGGTTTCGCGAACCATGCGGGCCAGCAAAGCGCGCGCGGGCTCGTAGCCGACGCGCAGATAGCGCTGCACCAGCGAAATCGAGGCCGCGCGGTGGGTGTGAACCAGACGGACTGCTTCCGCGTAGGCGGCGTCGAACGCCTCGGGAGTCGTAAGGTGCAGGTCACGTAGTACGACAGTGCCGGTCATGCTTGTTCGCTCGGACGGGTAGTTGGGTGGTCTGGCTCATGTTGGGACGAGGTGGAGCGGATGTAGCGCACTAGCATGGCGGCGCACCCAGCGTATCGCGCCGCGAGCGCGCCGTAGGTTCCGGCTAGTTGCATCTGACGCGCATCTTCCGAAAAGATCTCGGCGCAGCGCATGTCAACCTCGCGAGCTATGTCCGATAGCGCCCTGCCGTGCGCCTGCTGTCTTGCGGCAGCCGCGGGCTGTGGTCGCGGCATCCAGTGTGTAGCGGCTGCGGCCACCTCAGTACGCGCGTCACCGCCTTCCAGGCTGTTCTCGGTCGGCGTCGGGTATAGGTCGTCGGCCTTGATGTCGAAGAACATCTCGCCGGCGAAGTCCGCGCCCTCGGTGTAGACCAACACACGCTCGTCTGTCTCATACGGCGGCAGGCAGTCGTTGACGCTGACCCATCCATCCCCGCCGCCCGCGGGCTGCGCCTGTTGCGCACTGGCGATCAGCCGGCTCGGGCCAGCTTTGGCCAGGATGGCGCGCTCGATGTTGGCAACCAGATCGAGCAGCTTTCCCTTGGGGTTGCTGCCGGCCACCAACCAATCGATACCACCATTGCGTCTCAGCGCCCAACCTGCCTGCGCGGCCAGTGCCAGGCTTTCCGCTTCGGTCATCGCCTGTGCCACCGGTGCGGATTGCGGCGGGGAAACGCCTTCGGGAAATGCGGCCTGGAACTTGTTGGAATCCCGCTCGCCGCCCGGGATCTCGTTGGACAGCCAGCGCAGATAGTCCCGGCGGTTCTCCTGTCTGTAGTAACCAATGCCGACCACTTCGTCGTACACCTTGCGGGCGGCGGCGAGCAGCGCCTTCTGGCGGCCCGTGGTGAGTGTGCCGAAGCCGTGATCCAGGCAGGTCGCGATGCTGGCCAGCAAGGCGACATCGGGTTCGGCATGGTGCACGGCGCTCTCGGGCGCTGCAGTCGTGGCACCGGCGAAGCATCGCTTGGCGTCCTGGAAGCCGTTGGTATAGGCGGTCGTGGCCGCGCGGCGAATGACTGCCTCGCCGGAGGCCGTGTGGTGGGGCAGGCTGTGATAGAGCGCAAGCGCGTCCTGCGTCTGCTGCGCGGTCAACGGGCCAAGTGGGAACGACGTGGCGTCGGTCAGGGCGCCTGCCTTACTATGGGCGGAATGGGAAGACATGCTCACAAATGGAAAGAGACGATGGGCGATGGGCGGCCAGCGGGTTGGGACTGATCCAGCCTAGCCCGCTAACGCAAAAGTCAAGCGGTTGTGGTATTGAGCTGATGTCGCGTTGCCGGCGGCAGCTTGAGTTGCGCCAGCGCCTGTATGCTCGGCGTCCATTCAACGAGCGGAATGCCTGCCTGCTGGTAGTGGGCGCGTTTTTCCGCCATGCGTCGGTCATATTCCGGATCGCCGGCGAGACCAAGCACCTCGATCACGGTTGGCTGCGTGGTGTCGGTGAGCCGGAAATCAGGGTGCACCGGCGCCCGATCGACGTGTCGAAGCGGCTTCTCGAAGGCACGGCCTTCGGCGATCAGGCGGTCGGCCATCGCCGCCTCGTAGGACGAATCGCAAGGAATGAAGGTCGGGTTCGCCAGCATGGCGGCCAAGTCCATCACGTTAAGGTAGTCCTGGCGGGACTTCTCGAAGGCCAGCACGGCCACGCAGCGCAAGTCCTCCCGATCGACGCCGGTCAGCGCCATTGCGTACTTCCGCTGGAACTGCTCATGCAAATCGTTCGTTAGGTAATACCAATGGCTTGCCTGCCGAAGCTTTAGCTTGTGGCCGTGCGGACTCGGCTTTAGTTCGGCAACCTCACCGATGATCAGGCCACGCTGGTAGGCGTCCTTGCCCGCTCTGGCGCGATTGTGGAAGGTATCGAGTGCCTCACCCAGCTCGGTCCTACGCGACTCGTCCCAACGCTCCATCACGTGCAACACCTCGCTGCCGGGCCGCCCATTGATCTTGCACTCAGAGAGTTCGGCCACGAGGCGCGACCAGCAGGCATTCCAGCCGCGTCGGCCATGGCCGGGCCAGACGTGCAAGCCCGCGGACTGCCACGCATACTGCAGGAACGCCAGCAAGGGCGCGGCGCGGCGCTGGCTGCGCGAGCCGGACGCGGACGGCTGGCGTCTGCTGTCGCTGGCCGGCTCTTCAGCGGCGACCTTCAAGGAGACGTCGAGCCGCACGTCATGGACGCCGCCGGCGGACTTGAAAGCGTCGTGATCGGTCGGCGCCCCGCTTCCGCGCGAAGTCCGGTCATGGAATGGACAGCCGTCCCGGTGCGGCCGCGGGTCATCTGGCCAGCGAGCGAGGATGAAGATCTTGCCGTGGCGGCGGATCACCAGCTTCGGACGCGGCGAGGCAATGCTACAACCGCATTCCGCGTAGCCCAGCTGGGTCTTGGCGCGGTCCAGTGCGCGGGCATAGTCGGCGGGCGCCTCCAGCACCTGCTCCAGGTTGTGCTCTTGCCTGCCGATTCGAACTGTAATCATCCGATTCTTTTCTCCTATGTATAGTCAGACGCCGGCGTCGCGGAATACCGCCTGCAGGCTTCGGTCGATCGCGGAAATATCCAGCGTGCCCTGCGCGCGGGTCATGGCGACGTAGAGCAAGCGCTTCTCGTCCGTGGGTAGCGTCTCTCTGGCGTCGTCCTCGCGCCGGAAGCGGAAGTCGTCTGCCAGCGTCACGATGGGCCATTCCAGTCCCTTCGCCTTGTGGACGGTAGACACCACGTAGTCGGCGGCTTCCTCGGGGGCGATTGCGGCCAGCAACTGGCGCAGGTAGGTCGGCCCCTGCTCATCAATGAGTTTCACCAACGGCTGCAGGTCCCGGCCGGCGAACGATTCCGCGTGCTCCTGCACGTCCAGCCAGTTTTCGAAGAGGGACAGGGCGGGCGGATAGTGGGTACGCTGGCCGGCGAGCAGGCGCTCGGCGCCGTCGATGAAAGCGAGAAGCTCTTCCTTCTTCGTGCGGGCAGCGACCTTGTGGCCACGCTGAAGCCCTTCGGCCACCTTGGCGAGCAAGGTCGTGTTCTTGCGGCAGAGAATCGCGTTTGGCCGGATCTCGCCGGGGGCGGCGTGCCGTACGACTCGCGAGGCGATGGCTGCCTGGCCGCGCACCGGGACTTCCTCGTCCATCAGGCGCAACATGCGGCTCGCCAGGCTGGCAATGGCCGGCCCGAAGCGAAACGACTCGGTGAGGCCCTTCTCGGGGGCCTTAATATGGTCCATCGCATTGACCGCGCCGCGCCACTCGTAGATCTGCTGGTACGGATCACCCACGTAGACGACCTGCGAAGACTGGGCGCGCAGCACCGACAGCATCAGGCCGTCGGCGTCCTGCGCTTCGTCGAACAGGATGAAGTCCGCCGGAATCCGCGGGCGGCTCAACTGCCATGCCTTGACATAGACCGCATGGCCGATCGCTGCCATCCCGTTCGGATCTGTGCCTTCCCGCCAGAGCGTCTGGACGTGCGGCAGCAGTTCGTCGCGCAGCGCGTCGGCTAACTCCTCATCGATTAGAGGATCGACTGAGATGTGCCACGCCTGCGGTTCGGCCTGTGCGGAGGAGCAGAAACGGGCCATGCCGTCCATCACCATGCGGCCAAGCTTGGCGGTGGTGAGTTCGACGGTCTTGCCGATCGTGGTCGGCAGGCGCAAGGGCCCGATGCCATAGCGGATCGCCAGGTTGTGGCTCGGCTCAACCGGGTACCTGAGCTTGCGGGTGATGTCGGGCGAGGTCGAACCGAAAGCTAGCGAGTGCACGGTGCGGCAGCGCGTGTTCGATGGAAACTTGCGCTGCGCCTCCTGTGCAATGTCCTTGTTGAAAGCCAAATAGAGGCCGCGCGAGCGCGGGCGTGCCTCGGATGCCATCCGCAGGAAAGTGGTCTTGCCCGCGCCGGCGTAAGCCTTTACCTTGACGGGGCCGCCAGCGGTGACCGCCGCCACGGCCTCCTGCTGCTCTTCGGTCGGTCGCATGATCAGACGGCCAGCCGTTCTTGCACTGGCAGGGCGCCGCGTGCCGTACGCGCAGCGGCGTGTTGCGCCTCGCAGGCGGCAACGCGGCGTGCCTGGTTGCCGCTCTCCACGTCGACCAGCCATGCGAAGTAGGTCGAGGTGGTCGGGCCGCGCCATGCCGCCCACTTGGCGCGGATCTCGGCGCGCACGGCTTCGGCCTGGGCGAAATAGATCTTGCGGGCGTCGCGCCAGCAGCGGGCGTTGAGTGCGCGCATCCTGTGCTCGAACGAATCCGCCCTGACCGTGCGGCGCGCAATCTCTTCGTCCATCGTATGCTGTTCCGAGGCAATGTGGTCGCCGAAGAGCGGATAGCGCTCGCGCTCGCGTGCTTGCTTGCGGGCAAAGGCGGCCTGGCGGCGAGCATTGAAGTCGATGGCGTTGTGGCGTTCGTAGCGGGTGAAGCGCATGGTCTGGATCGGATGAGTACTCTATTAATCCAGCATACGGGTCCGTGCGCAAAGTCAAGGTGGCGGCCGGGCCCATTGCGGCCGACAATATTGTCGGCGCTAATCCGGACGAATGAGCCGGCGAATGACGTATCATTTTGCGTCTCTTATGCCGGATCGCCGGCCAGCCCCTCTCCCGACGACCAGACAACGACAAGACACAGGCCATGATGGAAATCTGCCTTGGCACCCGGCCCCGCGATGAGCGGGCATTCGCTGCTCCCGGCGAGCCGTACTACCGTGAGCTGGCCACCATCGACGCGCTGGCCTATCGAAGGATGCTGGATCGGGTGTTCTGGCATCCCCCGGCCGATCTCTTGCGCTTCGAAGTGCAGGCAACGCCATCGGACAAAGGGAGCGAATACGCGGTCGTTGCGTACATGCAGGGTGCGGGTATGCACTGGTTCGATGCTGATGCTATCCCTGGCCGTTGGGACACCATTGCCACGTTTGAGCTTTCATGGTCTGTCTCGCAGCTACACGCTGCACATCACGGGCTGGACCCCGCTGGCTTTGAACAGCCCGGGGGCAAGCCGGGGCAGGAGCGCATGCCGGACTACGCTTCCATGCAGGACCCAGCCGAGACGGCACGCTATCGGGCGAGCGTCGTGAACCGCTTGCGTAAGGCTGGCGTGCCCCCGGAAGCATAGGGCTTTATCAGCGGCACGCTTTGCGGTATCCTGCGGGCTACTCCAGCGTCTCCGACGCATCGACCCTTGCCGAATTTCATCGGCAGCATGTCTTTTCTGCCATAGAGGCTTGTCCTCGATGGGCAGGCTCCATATCCAATTCTTGGTGCCTGTCCCATGTTCAGGTTTGCTTGACCTTTCAGGTGCAAGCAACGCATTTCTTTTCCGTTTAGCGGTACGGTGATCTTCGACGTTCCTCGTCGTTGGTCTAACCGCATTTGTCTTTTCATCGATCCGGCCAGCGCATCGCGCTGACGGAACCTCACGCCATTTTTCCACCCTTCGGGATACACATCCCGCAAGGGGGTGTTCCCAATCTTTGGAGCACCACCATGCATGCACTTTCCCAACAAACCATTCTGAATACACGAGTCGCAGCCGACCAGGCCGCCATTCATGCCGAATCGCGCAGCGCAGCAAAGGAGATCGTTAGGCGCTTCCTGCTGTCCAAGCGCGAACTTGAACGCCAGCCCGTGAGCGCAGTGGTCTTGCGCAAGAGCTTCCTCTTCGGGGACTCGAATCGTATGTGTGCCACGAGCATCGAGAACATGCGTTGCTCGTTCGCGGCGCTCGCTCAGTTCGCGAGTACTAGCGGCTTTGCCGAGTTGGCGGTCGCGATTGAAGGCCTGGATCTGACCTTGCCGTACTCGCATTTGTCGCGGCAACTTCCTGGCCTTCGTATGTTGTTCAACAAGGGCTGGTGCGAGTTCCGCTTTGACGCGGAAGAGGGCGAGAAGCTGCTCGCCTTTGTCAGTGATCACGGCGCTACCTTCCGGTTCGATCACTGCTGACCATTGGTCATTTCACTGCATCCTTTGTACCCCATGGGGCCACGTCCCCATGGGGCATGGCTCCATCTTCATTCCGTGCCATCATGTCTATTCTTGAGACCCGTGAAACGGCCCTCGCCACTGCTGCGTTGGTCGTCCTGCTATTTGCTGCCCTGTTCTTCATCGTCACGACGGCAAATCTCTCCCTGCTAACGCTGCAACTTGCCTCGTGCCTGACTATCGCGATGTCGATTATCGGCGCATGGACCATCTCGTCTTTCAACCAGCTCTCCGGTCCGCGGGGCTAAGACCGCGTTAGCGCGCCGGATCCTCCTTTTACTCCTGTCGTGCGATCCCTTGGGCTCGCACGGCCTACCACTTATCCCTGTGGGAATCGGCCCGAAGGGCGTTTCCCGGTATGTTTGCTGAGGAAATTAGATGTACATCTCCCGTTCCAACAAGATCGAGGTCGGTCCTACGCCCTACGATGAGGAGTGTGCCCAGGTCGGCCAGGATGACTATCGTGAGCGCTCGCAAGTCGAGTGCGCGGTCTATATCCGGCAGCTAAACCGCATCTTTGGCACCCACGATGCCTGCGTGCTGTCGTTTGTTCGCCAGGGCTTCCCCCATGATTTCGGGCGGTACTACGAGGTCGTGGCCTGCATGAACCGCCGCGGCGAGCGGATCTTTGACGAAGGCAAGTTGCCGGCGCAATGGGACCACATCGCGCGAGCGGAGCTGACCTGGTCTCTACTGAGCCGCCGCTACAGGCAGGAATGCTGGGATGGCCAACGAGACGAACTGGATATTCCAGCGCTCTATCTCGGTGCAGTACCGGACTTTCCCGACCACCCGGTCGCGAACTGGCTGGCACTCGGCTTCGTACCGATGCCCGACGTTCTAGCACTCCCGCACCACTGAGCCGAACTGTTTCTTTTCTCTCCCCGGGGGCTATCCCTCGCGGACGGACTCCCCTTCACCCCTATCAGGGAACCATATGTCCACTTCCACCCTTACCCATATCGACAACACCGCTGGCCAATCGGGCAGCACGGTCAAGTTTGTCGACGCCACACCGACGTGGGCCGAGATCCTTCCGTCTCTTCGCCACCTGCTCGAGGCCGGCAAGCCGGAAGGCATCGAAACCGCGCGAAGAGAGTTGGGCCGGATGGCGCAGGCCGCGGACCGGTCAAATGAGCGCGCGAGGTCTTCGGGGTATCTCACCGTCCAGGATCGCGTCGGCCACGCCTATTTCGAGGCCATGCCAGATGACGGCAGTGAGCGGGTGCGTCGCGCCTTTGCCGCTGTCGTGGAAGAGTTGCAGCGCTACGGCCTGCAGACTGCCAACGCCGATCGCGCGGAGGCGCTGATTGGTGCCATCGCCCGCTACGTGCGGGACTGCGAGCAGGCCTGACCTTGCTCATGTATTGAACGGCCGCACTTGCGGCAAAGTACCTCAACCCAGCCGGGAGACTTCCCGGTGGGGGGTCTCCGGCAAATTTTTTGCGAAAGACCATGTACAAAGAAATTATCGAACGCTTTATCCAAGCCCAGAACGAGGCGGAAGCAGCGTATGCCGCTGCGGCTTCCTTCGAGCGGGAACAGCTGAGGGACCACGCCGCACATACCTATGCGGTGTCGATCCGGAGCCAAGATAGAACCGCATCCGAGCTTGAGGGCTTTTGCATTAGTCTGGCCGGTGGAATTGTCAACCGTGCGCGCAGGGAGTTTGCGCCCCCGGGCGGCCGCCTCGTACTTGACGACTCAGCGGAACACAAACGCGCAGGGCTGGACCTTCATCAAGATCTTCGGAAAGGCAAAACGCCGGACCTTGATGCTCTTTGGTGCTCGCTCCAAGCGACCTATGGGGCTGGTGGGGGCGCGAGATTGGCATATCAGCAAGCTGCGCAGCACCTCGTCAGATCCTTTGGACTCGCTCGTCGGAAGGAGGTTGAGAGGACCGCGTCCGCGGTAATCCTGCGCAAGACGACCCATTCAGAAGCATCGGGAGGATCCCGCCGCGTTGGCTATCACAGCCAACAGCCCACCGCAGAGTGTTTGGCCGCACTGGCAACCTTTGCGGGGAAGGCTGGCGAGAACGAGCTTGCCCGCAGGCTCAACAGCATCGGCGTCCATACCTTCGAGTACTCCTACCGTCAGAAACTGAGCCTCCCAGGCCTGGACCTCGTGTTCTTCAAAGATCTGTGGGAATTCAAGTTCTCGCACGAACTGGCCGAGCAACTGATGCTGTTCATCGGCGAGTACGGTGCCAGCTTCATGGCCGAGCGCGACTAGTCGCACGGGCAACACCGCATCACCATTCTCGACAACACCTAACCCTTGGGGCACGCGCCCCACGGGCCGTGCTCCGCTATCTGGAGCATCGATGTACCAACATATCGTCCGGGCGTTCAAGGCCGCGCAGCACAGCAGTCGCACCGCATATCAACAGGTCCTCATGATGGAGGATCGCGTGTTCGGGAATCATGAGTGCACCGTAGTTAAGATGCCTCTTCCGCACGACGACCACAAGGCGCTGGTCGCACTGTACCGCCGCCTGGTCACCAAGATTGTTGCTAAAGCCAGCGTTTGCTTTGGGCCACCCGATGTGGCACTGGCGATCGACGAGACCAGCGTTCTCCTGGATGGCGAACGCAATATCTGGCAAGTGATCGAGTCCGGTACCGAGCCCGACCTGGATAGCTTCTGGCGTCTGCTTGAAGCGAAGTATGGCCAACAAGGCCAGAAGATCGCCTACGGGCAGGCGGTAGCGATACTGGAGCGCGCGTTTGGCCTGGACGAGAATTTCCTGATAAAGCGAACCGCCACACAGGTGATTCTCCGCACGAAGATGGAGTCCTGCGAAGCGAAATTGGCTGGGCGGGAGCGCACCCTTTGCGACTGGTCTGAAAAGCCTGCTCGCGAGGTAATGGAGGCCATGATCGCGTTCGCCACATGGGCGGACTATGCGCCATTGGCGGCATGTCTCAGGCAGTTCCCATTGTCTGAGACGTTTGTCACGCCGCAGCGCCGCACCTTCCCCCACCTCGACATCATTAAGTACAACGCCCACTGGGAATTCCGCGTCTCGCACGAGGCTTGGGACCACCTGTGGCGATTTGTCGACCAATACACAGCCGTCGAAGGCCAACACCTTCTCTCAGCCATTCATCCATGCCCCGCTTAGTCGGGGCTTTTCTATTATTCGGAGGGCATCATGTCTCATTGGTATGAGCCGTTGCGCACGCT
>NZ_BAAILO010000374.1:0-281 GCF_054589115.1 Cupriavidus sp. 8B
GGCCGTTCGAACAGGTCGGCCGCCAGCGCCCATTCGGCATCGGTCAGGCAACTGGTGTACTTGCCTGGATCGGCCGGCTCCAGGCGATGAGAATCGCTGTAGCCGTAATGCGCGGGCTCACTGGGCTTTGCATAGAGTACAGCGCTGGGTTGCGCAACTCGCTTCAATCCAGCGCGGCGCAAAGCCGCCGCCAGCGTGACTGTGCTGACCCTGGGGCCACCTTGCTCGGCAAGGCCTTGGGCCAACTCCCTCATCGTCGCGTTCGGATGGCTTCTCACCAG
>NZ_BAAILO010000375.1:0-236 GCF_054589115.1 Cupriavidus sp. 8B
GATGCGCCGGTGGTGCCCAGCGAACTGGTGGACGAGTTCTGGCACGCCCACATTCTCGATACCCAGCGCTATGCGAGTGATTGCGAGCGGATCTTCGGTCATGTACTGCACCATGATCCCTATGTCGGCATCGACGGGCTCGAAGACGAAGCCAGGCTGCAGGCACTGGCCAACGCCAGCAACGCACTTAGCATGCAGGAGTTTGGCCAGAATCTAACCGCTCCGTCGTATTGCGC
>NZ_BAAILO010000376.1:0-4770 GCF_054589115.1 Cupriavidus sp. 8B
TATGTCGTGCGACTGGCTGGGTAGTCGGGCGTGGGGACGCATTCTTCAGGCACTGGTCCGTGTTACCCGACATAGTCCGGAAGGGCACATAGTGCCTAAAGTCATGCGGCGTCACGCTTGTCTTGCCGGTCCGGTCCTCCAGTTCTGCCAGCACGTGGGGCGGCAAGGCGGCGGAGGCTTGCGCAAAGAGTTTGGTGAGCGATTCCGTTGAGAGTGGAGTGTTCGTTTGAGCGTTGAGCAGGTACGGATGATTGGGTCTTCCGCGGTAGTTGTCGACGTAGCTCTGCACCAGGTTCGCCGTCAGTTCGCTGACCGGAATCTGGCGGATCGAGGTGGCGGTCTTGATGCCTGGCCGCGAGTGCCGCGGATCCTCGTCGCCGTGGCGGCGTTCGCCCACATTGAGCCAGTAGCGTGTCCGTTGCTGCCTGCCGTCAAAGCCCGACTTCACGGCATCCGCGGTGAGCAGCAGTAGCTCCCCACGGCGCAGGCCTTGATGCAACATCAGCACGAAGGCGGTGAAGACGCGCCAGCGGGTACGCAGCCCTTTGAACGGGTTGGTGTCGGAACTGGGGTCCAATCGCTCATACAGGGCCTCCACGACCGCGGCCGGCAGCGAACGCAAGACCTCGACGCGGTGCTGGCGTTGAATCTGGAGTTGGCTGTAGAGCAGATGGAGTCGTTGCCAGCGGGCGTCGAGTTGCGACAGCCGATCGCCGTGCGGCATGCCTTGGCCCAGCCAAGTCGACACCGCCACCACGAATTCGAGCCCGGTACGCCAGCGTTCCTGATCCGACGCCGTCAGCCGGGGCTGATTGCGGATCGAGATGAACCAGCCTTCCAGGAGATTGCCAAGCCGGACCTCATCCAAGTCCGCCAGCGCATCATCCAGTGCGCCGACGCCCAGCAACTCCTCGGCATAGAGGTAGAGCCGTTCTACGTGGTGCAGTTTTCGGAGTCGCGTCAGCTCGGCCAGATCGGACAAACTCAGCAGTGCCCACACGTTGGCCCAGTAGCGTGGCAAGCCATGCCGGTCCACCAGCGTCACGCCGTGCAGGCGCTGCGGCACCTCTGGCTGGCTGAGCTGAATGACCATGGCTGCCAACGTCCCAAGACCCCAGGAATCTATACCATAGACCATCCTCAGCGTTGCGCCAGACCCCAGTCAGCAAGGCTTAACAACGCAACAAGCGTAAACCTACCGTCTGTCCAGGCTGTTTTTAGTTGTCGGTGGGCTGGCTAATTAGAAATGTCAGTGCGGTCGTGCTTTTTGTGGTTTCCCCGTAACGCGGTCAAGCTGGCCGGAAGGGGAGAAGCCAGCACAGGGTGGGGCGGTGGTGCCGGCGATGGCGCGCTCCAGATCCAGCCGATTAATCAGCCGCTGGCGCTTGGTGTTCAGCGCAGGCTGGTGTGGCCGCGGGGGATCGCCCGAGAGCGTGCGCGACGGGCCTGCGGTTTGCCGGCTATCGCGCAACGCCTGGACCTTTGCCGCGATGGCCAGCACGTGCCCCAGCCGCTTGTGCTCCACGATCGCGCCCTGATCGATCTCGGCCAGCCGGTCATAGGTGGTGTAGGGCAGGGCAGCGCCATCGGCCCACAGCTCGATCCTGCCGTCCGGATACTCGGCCACCTCGATGTAGCGGTGGATCAGGCGGCGGTGCTCGGGCCGGTCCTCGAGCAGGTACATCACCTTGTCGTACTGCAGCGTCAGGCTCTGCGACACCTTGCGCCATTCGCGCCAGGTAAAGATTCGTGCCAGATCCTCGTCAACGCGCAGCGGCCGGTGGGCATCGAAGTCGCTGCGCGGCGGCTTGGCGAAGCGGGCATTGAAGTCGGCCATGAAGGCTGGCGCAAAGGCATTGGCGATTTGCATGGTGCTGAGGCCGCGCAGCCGCAGTTCCTTGACCAGCCGGTCCTGCAGGGTGCCATTCATCCGCTCCACGCGGCCCTTGGCCGGGCTGGAATTGGCGCACAGGATGTCGATGTTCAGCTCGAACAGGGCCCGCCCAAACTGCGTGTAGCCACGCCCTTCGGCGGCATCTTTGGCGTTGACGCGGAACACACTGGCCTTGTCGCTGTAGAACGCCATCGGCTTGCCATGGTGCTCGACATAGGCCCGCGTCGCCTCGAAGTACGCTTGGGTCGATTCGGTCGGCACGAATAGCAGTTGCATCAGCTGGCTGGTGGCGTCGTCGACATAGACCAGCAGCGTGCAGGCCGGCGCCCGCTCCTCGAACCAGGCATGGTCGCTGCCATCGATCTGCACCAGCTCGCCCAGGCAGGCGCGGCGGTTGCGCGGCTGGTGGACCTTGGGCGGGCGCAGCTTGCGTGGCACCCAGAAGCCGGCATCGATCATGATCCGCCGCACGGTCTCCTTGGCCAGGCTGAGGCCGTGGCGCTCGCGCAGCTTCTCGCAAGCCAGGGTCGGCCCGAAGTCGGCATAGGTGTCGCGAATCAGGCCGCGGGCACGGGCTTCGAGTCCCGGGGGTAACTGCCGGTTGCTCTCGTGGCCGCGCTTACGGGAGCCTAGACCGCTTGGACCGTCTTCGCGATACCGGCTCACCAGGCGCTCCACTTGGCGCCGGGACAGCCCCAGCTTCTCGGCCGCGCGCCAAACCATCAGACCGTGCTCAACGACAGCCTGAATCACCTTGAAGCGGTCCAGTTCACGCATGGACATGGTCACCATCTCGGGCTTCGGCATGGCTGGACTCCGATCCAAGCGGATAGAGCGCCAGCATGCTCGCGTTAGCCTACGGGTACGACATTTCTATTTGGCTCAAGTACGACATTACTATTTGGCCCTGACACCGTCCCAACGCACAACGTTTATTATGTTAAATTGTTATACTATATAACAATGAGTGTGGCGATCCCATCGGTTTGAATGAGATCCCGACAGCCGCGAAAGCCTGCAGGCAGCGACGCCGCCCACGGCTCGATATCCAGCCGCGGTCTTGGGGTTGGCAGCAATGCGCAAGCCTGGGACTCGCCGGGCTGCACGCCCGGCGTATGGGCGTGGGCGTTGCCCGTGCCCAGCAATGCCAGAACGGCTGGCGCCACTGTTGCAATCGCGAGGCGGGACACGGTCCGCCTAATCTGCAATCGGGTCATGGTTGACGTCTCCCGTGGGTCAGGCCGGCGTCTTGCGGAACGAGATGGCGAAGCGGTTCCAGCTATTGATCTAGCGAAAGGCGAAAAACCGCGTAGCGCGCACCCACATCAACGAGGAGGAAAAGCGGTGGAAACGGCAAGCACACACCGGGGCTGGATCGTCCGCACCGGAGACGACTATCTCTGCCCAAAGGATGGCGACGTTGGCTACACGGCAAACTTGGAAGATGCCGGCACGTTTGACACCGAAGAGGAAGCCAAGGAAGCCGGCCGCGATCATTGCGATTCGGGATTCGTGGTGATGCGCGACCCACGCTAACGAAACGGATAAAAGGATGCCCGGCCCGATCATTCTCGTCGACATGGAGAACATCCAGCAGCTCGCACCGGCTGCGTTGCCTGGGGGAGCACGACTGATTGTCTTCGCCGGCGCCAGCCAAAAGTCCATTTCTCTGGACCTCGTGATAGCCGGCCAAGCACTTGAGCCGCCAGCACAATGGATCCGAGCCAGCGGCAGCGGTCGCAATGCACTGGATTTCCACATCGCCTTCGAACTGGGACGACTCGCCGAGCGTGGCGAGCGCAGCCCCGTCTTCGTCCTGTCGAAGGACAAGGGCTACGACCCGCTCATTGTCCATATCGCCAGTGGCGGCATGCGTTGCAAGCGCATTGAATCGCTTTCCGAAGTCCCGTCGCCTGCGAAGACAAAGAACGGTGTTTCCATGGAAGCCTCTGAAGGCATTGATCTTGGCGCGGCCTTCGCCGCGACTATCAAGGTGCGCGAGATCTTGGGCCGATCCCCAAAGACAGCACGGCCGGGCAAGCGCGCGACCTTGGTCAAGCATCTCAAGGCGATGGAGCACTTGAAGCTGAAGGAAAAGGATATCTCGGGTGTCATTGATGAGATGCTAGCCACGAAGCTGATCGTGGAGGCCAATGGCAAGCTCTCGTACAACTTCTGATCGTAGCGGACACCCCGGTCACGCAGCGGGCACTGCTTCCATGCGCCGGTACGCGAGCGCGTCAAGCGCTAAGCACCTGCGCTTGCCTTGGCTCGCTCGCTACTGCGCAATAGGCAGATTTCATGGGATGAGCGCGCATGCAATCCACGGGTTCCGCTTTCAGCGCTAGTGCGCAGTAGGCGGCCCTGGCTGTCACGGACAGTGCACAATAGGCAGGTTCCGTCGATATTGCATGCGCGCAGTATGCCGGTTCCGCGCTCACGGCGCGCGCACCATGTGCGCGCTCGCTCGTCGCTGGGCGAGCGCAATACGACGGAGCGGTTAGATTCTGGCCAAACTCCTGCATGCTAAGTGCGTTGCTGGCGTTGGCCAGTGCCTGCAGCCTGGCTTCGTCTTCGAGCCCGTCGATGCCGACATAGGGATCATGGTGCAGTACATGACCGAAGATCCGCTCGCAATCACTCGCATAGCGCTGGGTATCGAGAATGTGGGCGTGCCAGAACTCGTCCACCAGTTCGCTGGGCACCACCGGCGCATCCGGATATTTCGCCGCCAGCTTCAGAAACTGGCGATAGCCGGACTCGGCCGCGGTCAATGTTTCGGCGGTCCAGCGGGCCTGCTCGCGGTGCAGCAGTTTGGCCTTCATCCGGCTGAAATCGAGAGCGTCAATCGCTTGCCACATATGCTTGACGGTTTG